>NZ_DKHR01000031.1:0-101106 GCF_002453835.1 Psychrobacter sp. UBA6739 | reverse complement strand
AATCGGCTCCTGTAAGACTGGTTCAACCGTTTCATTAACACTGGTCTCAGTTACCCCTACTGAGTCTGCTACTCTATCCGAGGCGCTATCAACAGGTACTGTCTTCACATCAGCTGTCACAGGCAGAATAGCTTCGACGCCCGTTTGCTTAACAATCGGCTCTTTTACTACTGATTCATGCACAACAGGTTCACTCACCGTCGAGTTTTCGACAGCCTGTATTTCGGCAGTCGTTTCAGCAGCCACTGTCTCAGTCTCAGCCACTGAACCCTCTACTGCTACGGGCGCTAATACATCAGTATCTGTAGCAGCAAGTGGCGCGTTCACCTGAAAGCTGAAACTGGCAAAGCCAATGGTATCATCTACCTGTAAAAGGCTCGATGTATTACCTTCGATACGCTGCTCGTTGATAAATGTGCCGTTCGATGAGTTTAAATCTTTGACATACAATCGACCATCTAAGATGCTTAACACCGCATGATTACGCGATACTTGCTTGCTACCAAGTACCACGTCATTGTCGCTGCCACGACCAACAGACAGGCTGTCATTGACCGTCAACGTTAGGTCACCAAGCGCTTCTGTTAATGCATTAAGTTGCCAAGTCTCTGTGTCGACTGTCGCCTTCATACTATCTGTATTGTTCGTCATGCGGTAACTCCTTATTCTTTTATTAAATTTCAAATGGTTTTAGATAAATCATTGCCAATTTTTTAAGAGATTTTACGATTTTTTTAATATAAACCGTAATAAGTTATGCAATGACCATCCGAACTATTTAGGTATAAAGTGCGGCTTTATGACACCGTCGAGCTTACTGTACGGAATACTAAGTACAGGCATACCATAAGCATATGGGCCGATAGCATAATGCTGATAACGAATATCGATGCCTTTGTCCGTCAGTGTCGCATTGTCACTTAAGGTAAATGGCCAGTTTTTCTCATAACTGCTGACATCGTCGTCAACCGTTTTAACCCAAGTTTTATAAGCATCATAAGCAAGCGCTTTAAAACGTGATTCCTTGCCTGATTGAAGCATATCCTCAAGCTTGATTTGTTTTTTGGTGCCAAGGTCAAATATCAAGTATTCGCTATAAGGCATGCCATGAGCGCCACCAGTAAAGACATAAGTATTGATTTCAAACAGTTCAAAATCACTGACATGACCCAAATACTCAGGCGTTACCATTAGGCTATAAGCCCATGAACCGCCCTCTGGCATATCTATAAACTGTGAGCTGGCAAAGTCATCAATGGCGGCTTTCACCATTGTCTGATTGACGTTCGTTTTGATAGGCGCAGATTCAGTCGGTTTACTATTGGCGACTAAATTATTAATACGCGCATTGGCGATATCATTGATCCAACCGTGATTGGTCTTCAGATATTTGATGTCAATTTCTGGACAATTATCGCGCTCAACACACTGTGCTTGCACTTTTTTAGGCAGCTCATATTCTAGATAATCCGTGCTACTGATGAGATTACCTGCATTTGCAGGCATCGCGATGCTACCTAGCAGTAAACTGCCGGCAAGCAGTCTCAGCAGACGACTACGACTTGCTGTCATCGATAAATGCGGATTCATTGTTGGCTTATTGATATCAATTTGATTCGCAGCGTTCATATATCCTCTTTCATAAACATAAGATGTTACTTGATATTCTACCGTAACAATGACGATGTATTGTAGGAACACTGTTTGTGTTTTTAGGGTTTTGCTGTCTCCTGCTAACGAATAGCTACCTACCCTCTCTCGTTTAATGCCTAAATCTAAGCTAATAAAAAAGACACGGCTGGCGTGTCTTAAAAGATAAACTAACTCATGAAATGATGAATTTTAATGCTCACGAGTATTGCTAAAAGTGACTTCTGGATAGCGATCTTGCATCAGCTGCAAGTTGACCCGTGATGGGGCAAGATACGTTAAATAACCACCGCCATCTAGCGACAATTGGTCATGAGCTTTGCGTTTAAATTTCGCTAATGCCACTTCATCATCACAATGAATCCAGCGTACGGTGGCAATCGATATCGGCTCAAAGATACACTGTACTTTGTACTCTTCTTTGAGACGATGCGCGACCACTTCAAACTGTAGTACACCAACCGCACCCAAGATTAAATCGTTATTAATCTGCGGCATAAAGACCTGTGTCGCGCCCTCTTCGCTTAGCTGCTGTAGCCCTTTTTGCAAGGCTTTCGATTTGAGCGGATCTTTTAGAATGACGCGGCGAAACAATTCAGGCGCGAAATGCGGAATACCCGTAAAGTTCAGCTCCTCGCCTTCCGTAAAACTGTCACCGATAGAGATGGTGCCGTGATTATGCAAACCGATGATATCACCCGGATACGCTTCTTCTAACGCTTCGCGGTCCCCTGCCAAAAAGGTCAGTGCATCGGCAATACGTACGTCTTTACCCAAACGTACATGCTTTAGCTTCATGCCTTTTTCATACTTGCCTGAACACACGCGTAAGAAGGCAATGCGATCACGATGGCGTGGGTCCATATTGGCCTGAATTTTAAAGACAAAACCACTAAAATCTGTTTCTGTTGCCGCTACTTCACGCTCATTGGTCGGATGCGACTTGGGTGGCGGTGCATATTTGATCAAGGTATCAAGTACCATGTTTACGCCAAAGTTGCCCAATGCTGTACCGAACAATACTGGCGTCATCTCGCCCGCTAAGAACGCCTCAACGCTAAATTCTTCTAACGCCATTTGTACCAACTCAAGTGACTCTTCGAAAGCATCAAACATCAATTGACCCAAACGCTCACGAATGTCCGGATAATCGTAGCCTTCGCGAGTCTCAGAGACTGTCATCTTGCCGCCATTACCTTTTTCATAAAGGTAGGTTTTGTTTTCGGTCAGATGGTAGACACCAACGAAATCTTGTCCCATACCGATAGGCCAAGTCACTGGAATACATTTAATTTTTAACACTGCCTCAATCTCGCTAAGCAACTCAAGCGGCTCACGAATTTGACGATCCAGCTTGTTGACAAATGAGATGATTGGCGTGTCGCGCATGCGGCAGACTTCCATCAGCTTGATGGTTCGCTCTTCGACCCCTTTAGCCCCATCGACCATCATCAGCGCGCTATCGACAGCGGTCAAGGTACGATAGGTATCTTCACTAAAATCGGCGTGACCCGGTGTATCCAATAGGTTGACCACATGGTCTTGATAAGGAAACTGCATGACAGAAGTGGTGATCGAGATACCACGCTCTTGCTCCATACTCATCCAATCTGATGTCGCATGGCGATCAGTTTTGCGGCCTTTGACCTCGCCTACTACCTGAATTGCCTGACCCCATAACAGTAACTTTTCAGTCATGGTGGTCTTACCTGCATCGGGATGCGAGATAATGGCGAAAGTACGGCGTTTAGCCACTTCTTTGTTTAATTTCTTTGGATCTACGCTCATAATTTTTGGCTTCAACCTTAACTTCAAAAAGGCTGTCTTTTAGACAGTAATCTAACTAAATAGAATAAATAATGAGCGTATTGTAGCGGATTTAGCGTCAAGGTGCAGAATTAGCGCATAAAAAAACACTCCCTAGATAGTCAAATAGAGAGTGTTGGTCAGTTTTTTAACATGATAAGTTTTTATGATTAATAGTAACGTTTGATTTGTGCGGCCAAGAAATCTCCTGCGACTTCATTGACTATCGTACAATCCACCACACCGCGAATACTGTTGGTATTCGGATTTATCACACCTTTGGCAACATAATTTGCTTCATAAATAGCATTTTTATCATCCGTGCTATCGTTATATTCGACACCATTGTACTGATAAGCAGGCTGATTCCGGTATTCAAAGAACGTCACTTGTGCCGCTTTTTGCTTATTGCCTATGCCTACACCAAACTCAGAGGTTCTGTAGCCTCTATCATCGCTAAAACGGTTTTCAGCTGCATCAATCCACTTATCGAGCGATGTATATCCCGTCTTGTTTTTGTCGTTAAAAGCTAAAAACGAGCGTTCGCTCTCAACTACTGGAATATAACAAACAGAGCCTATCGGAAACTCTGCATTAGCCGGAATCTTAGGATAATTATTTAAGTCGGTGAGAATACCGCGACTGTTATTTATGTTTGTACCAGCGCTATAACTGTTTGCCTGCAAGCCTGATAAGTTAAGCGTCTTATAATTGGTTTCGTAGTCTAGCTTGTTATTACTGTCTTTTTCATAGACAGGACGTTTGACAGTGCGGTTATCAACTTCAATATTCTTATTATCCAGTCGCCCTTCAAAATTGTCTGATAATACCGTTCTGTCCAAAGTATTCAAACCTTGATTACTATAATTATTAACGATATCTTTTATCTTGATTTCACGCTCACCAGTACGGTAGGTCTCATCGATGCGTGCAATAGCGCTATCTTTCGCTTGCTTATCATAGCTATTGTCAAAGCTGGTCAGCAAGGGTAAATGTTAGCAAAGAAAGTGCAATAGGTAACACTATTGATTTATTCATCGAATAAGACCTTTATTGGTTAGATTTTTTATCATCTATTTTGATAACTTTATTTTTTACAGCTATATTCCTATATTACATTAATACTTCTGTCACTTATAGCGATTAAGCTTTTCTTGCGATAGTTAAATGCAGCTAAAGATTCTACTAACAGTTCACTTACAAATCCACAGTATATACTTACGACTGACCTATATTGCCCATGCACTGGTTTGTTATGCTGAATCTCCTATCAAAATTTATTGCTTAAACATAAAAACTCACAACAAAGGATATGTTATGAAAACACTATATTCCACCAAAGCAACAGTTACTGGCGGCCGTACAGGTAATGCCAGTCTGCAAGACAGTGATTTGACGATTAATATGGTCGCGCCGGGTTCCAGTAAGGACGGTAATAATCCAGAGCAGTTATTTGCGATGGGCTATGCAGCTTGCTTTGATGGCGCACTTGCTGCGGTCAAAGGGGCAGAAAAAGCAAAGTTTGACTCTACCACTGAAGTATCCGTAGATTTAATGAAAGGTGAAGGCTTAGATTTTCAATTAGCCGTGAAAATTCATGTTACTGCTGAAAACACAGAGCTATCAGCGGATGAGTTCCAAAAGTTGGTCGAAAAAGCCAATAAAGTTTGCCCATATTCTAAAGCGACTCACGGTAATATCGATAGTGAAGTGACTTCAGAAGTGAGATAGATTTTTAACAATAACAATGTCGGCTTTATCTATAAGAGAACTCAGTGAATACTGGGTTCTTTTTTTATGAGCGTCTGTCAGCAGTATAAATATCATAACTATCGAGAAGTTCGGCAAGGTCTGATTTTATCGTTATAATGGAAGCATCGTTTTATCTGATATTGACTCTATCTGATACCTAATAATAAGTGACCTTTATGACTGACCATATGACCGACTCCTCCGTAGACAATAACCACAACTCGCATCAAGCGCTTGACCCTAAAGCCTTACCAAATTTTGATACCATGCCCAACGTAGCGACTATGGACACCAGTCACGTGGACAAAAATCAGCCACCTTTTATTTTGGTTGATGGCTCTTACTATCTGTTTCGCACGTATCACGCCTTGCCAAAAACCATGCAAAACTCGCAAGGGCTGATAACGAATGCCATCCGTGGCACGCTCAATGCGCTACTAAAACTGATGCGTCGATATCATCCTACTCACATGGCGGTCTGTTTTGATACCAAGTCACCCACTTTTCGCCATCATATGTCTGCTGATTATAAGGCGGCGCGTCCGCCCATCGACATAGAGCTGGTGGAGCAAATTCCTTATATCCATCGTTTGGTGACCGCGCTAGGTATCCCTTTATTACGCATCGAAGGTGCAGAAGCAGATGACATTATAGGCACACTGGCGCACCGTGCGGTCGAGCAAGGTCATCATGTGGTTATCTCAACCGGCGATAAAGACATGATGCAACTGGTCAATGACTGCGTCATATTGGAAGACAGCTTCACGGGCAAAGTAACAGACACCCAAGCGGTCATCGAAAAATTCGGTATTAATCCAAACCAAATGATTGATTTTTTAACCTTGATGGGCGACACCTCTGATGGCATCAAAGGCGTGCCCGGCATCGGTAAAAAGACGGCGAAAGACTTACTCGTTGAGTACGGTGATATCGACAATATGTTAAAGCATATTGGCTTTATTAAAGGACGCGGCGCTAAAGGCTTGATTGAGCATGCAGAGGAAATTCCATTCAATGCCAAACTGGCCACTATCGTCACAGACTTAGATATCGGTCAAGACTGGAATGATTTGAAAATCGATACCAATCCTTGTGCCCATATAGATGAATTGCGCGAGCTATATAGCGAGCTTGAGTTTAGAAATGAGCTTGCTTCTCTTGACCACCCAAACCATCCAGCCAATGCTAATGGGAACGGCGCACAAAGTGTTGCAAGTAGCCAAGCAGATGCAGAATCACAAGCACAAATCGCTAAGTCGCTACAATCAAGCAGTATTGAGAATGTCCAAAACGGCAAACAGCATGATAGAGCGTGGCACACCGTTTTAGATGAGCATGCGTTTGACAGTTTGATTGAATTATTAGAGTCTGCGCCGCACTTTGTCATTGATACCGAAACCACTAGCGTCCATTGGCGTCAAGCACAAATCGTCGGTTTGTCTTTTGCGGTACAAGCGCATGAAGCCTATTACATACCACTGACACATGCGCTAGAGGGTGACGAGCTGACGGCTAAACAGCTCGACCGTGATACCGTTTTAACACGTCTAAAACCTATTTTAGAAAACCCAAATATCGGTAAAATCGGTCAGCATTTAAAATACGATGCGCATATTCTCAGCCATTATGATATCGATTTATTGGGTAGCATTCATTCTCGTCCCAATAACTGGGCAATGGATACCATGCTTGCCAGCTACGTGATTAATGCCGCTATCACTCGTCATGGCATGGATGATTTGGCACGCCATTATCTACAAACGCAAACCATCAGCTATGAAGACGTTGCTGGTAAAGGCGCTAAGCAAGTCACCTTTGACCAAGTCGCCATCGATATCGCTAGCGACTATGCTTGTGAAGATGCTGACATTACTTATCAGCTATTTGAGGTATTCAGCGTTGAGCTGGCGAACGATGCCAATAATGCCAAATTGCTACACGAGCTAGAGATTCCAACGGCGGAGATACTCTGCCAGATGGAAGCAAACGGTATCTTAATCAAACGTCCATTTTTAAATGAGCTATCAAAGCGCTTCGACGAAGAAGTTATCGCGCTTGAAAAACAGGCTTATGAAATCTCTGGTGAAGAATTTAACTTAGGCTCACCTAAGCAGCTCGGCGAAATGTTATTTGAGAAACTCGGCGTTCCGGGCGGCAAAAAAACCAAATCCGGTCAATACTCTACTGGTGAAGCGGTATTATCAAAAATAGATCACCCATTGGTCGATATCACCTTAGAATATCGCGGTCTATCTAAGCTCAAAAGCACTTATACCGATGCGCTTGATAATGTCGCAGATTCTGAGACTGACCGCGTACATACCAGCTATCATCAAGCATTGACCAGTACTGGGCGTTTGTCTTCGACTGATCCCAATTTACAAAACATTCCGATTCGTACCGCGACTGGTCGCTTGATTCGCCAAGCCTTTATCGCACCAGAAGGTCGCGTTATTTTGGCGGCGGATTATTCACAAATTGAATTGCGTCTCATGGCACACTTTTCAGGAGACAAAACCCTCACGAATGCCTTTAACGAAGGGTTAGATATTCACGCTGCGACTGCTGCTGAAGTACTTGGCAAGGATGTTGCCGACGTAACCTCGACCGAGCGCCGTAATGCCAAAGCCATTAATTTTGGTTTGCTATACGGCATGAGCGCCTTTGGACTTGCCAAGCAACTACAAATGAGCCGCAATGAGGCACAAGATTATATCGATATGTATTTTGATCGCTATCCGGGTGTCAAAAACTATATGATCAATACTCGCGCCAGTGCTCATGAGCAAGGCTATGTCGAGACGATATTGGGTCGTAAGCTTTACACGCCTGATATCACTCATAGCAACCGCATGGTCAAACAAGGCGCTGAACGTGCTGCGATTAACGCGCCACTACAAGGCTCAGCGGCTGATTTAATTAAGCTGGCTATGATTGCCGTCGATAAAGTACTGCCAAAAGCGCACGCCAAAATGCTGCTACAAGTCCATGATGAACTGGTGTTTGAAGTGGATAGTGACAAGGTAGATGAGATTAGCCAACTCATTACCAATGCAATGCAAGACGTCTTAACGACCACTGCCGTTGAAAAAGGCTGGAATGTGGACTTTGCTGTGCCATTATTGGTTGAGACGGGTGCGGGCGAGAACTGGGATGAGGCGCATTAAGCGTTTTTGTAGAATAAAACAGCTCAAGACCTAACGTTTTTATTTTATAGGATATGGGCTGTTCTTTAGATTGCCCATATCATACCCAATCGATAGTATCTAATTCGTAGGAGCTGACGTTGATGACTAAGGATTCCGTTATCAAACAATTATCGACCACACTCATCCTAGCTTTTAGCTTGTCTTTAAGCAATTACGTAATAGCATGCGGATTATTGCCAGGATATAAGTTGTCGAAGGGAGTAAGTTGGGGTGAGCTATGTGACTTCAATGAAGGTTTAGCAAGTGCTCAGAAAGATGGGAAATATGGTTTTATTGATAAACAAGCCAATATCATCGTTCCATTCAGTTATAACTTTACTGCTGAGTTTTCTGATGGACTCGCCATCGTTAAAAAAAATGAACATCATGGATACATCAACAAAAAAAACCAAGTCATTATTCCGATAATATATGATGATGTCAGACCTTTTTCTGAAGGTAAGGCGGCTGTTGAATACGAGGGTAAATGGGGTGTTATTAATGATACTGGCGAACTTACTATTCCATATCAGTTTGACGAAATCAGGTATTTCTCAGAAGGACTAGCACCTGTAAGAAAGGATGAACTGTGGGGTTATATTAATAGCAGTGGAAAGACTGTTGTACCCTTAAACTATCTGAATGCTGATTCATTTCATAATGGCTTGGCAGTCGTGGCAAAAGAGAATGGTTATGGCATGATAAATAAAGATAATAAAATAATCGTCCCTACGGAGTATGACATGCCTATTTTCATTGATAATTATTACATAGATACTTTTAAGTTTTTGAAAGGCAATAATTTTTATTATTTTGATTCAAATGGTGATCGCTTAGCTGTTAGCAGCTATCTTGACACGATGCCTGAAGTGATACTCGATAGACAAAGATAAATACAGTAACCGCTAAAGATAATAAGAATTTTTCATCTTAACTTTTATCATCTGGCAAGTTAAACATCTGTGTCTGCTCGTTGAACTCTACAATAAAGCTATCTGTACCTTTATCCAGACTAGAGGGTATTGGCTCGTAGTTGTTATCATAAAGACCGTGTTCGTAATTGACAGTGACTTTTAAGGGATAAAAGCCTTGAGTCATAACCCCACCTGTATTGATACTAACATCACTTTCAGCTTCACCATATGACGGTTTACTCATAAGCTCATACGAATAATCTAAATCCAATCTTGCCACTTCTTCGACTTTACCACTTGTCATAGCAGCGTACATACTCCAAGAACAATTGGTTTGACCACCTGCACCGGAGCCACAAAACTTACCTACCCAACCGTACCTATCAGCACCCACTTCTCTTAAATCAAAATCTTTGAGCTGACTTCTACCCGCTCCGCCATTTTTTATATAAGGACTGCTTGCAGAGACGACCCAAGAATTGCCTAATTTATAAAGTATGAATAATCCGCCAAGTCCTGGTGTCACTCGTGCACCATCTTCCACCGTATCACCAGAAACCAATACATATAAAGTATCTACTCCCTCGATGTTTTTAAATTCATAATGCTTAGGAGCAAGGCAATAGATTTCTGAGCCGTCATCATATAAGGTACAACCACGCAACTTATCATAGCTTGAACTGTAATAAACACTCATAATTTTTTCAACAGCTTGCCTAGCATCAAGAGATATTTCAGCATGTGCTGAAGGCAAGACCATCAGAAACAAGCTTACAATGATTAAAACTTTCATATAATAGACCTCTTGCAAAAGTAGCAAAGAGATTTAATATAAGAAACACATCCACAACTGGCTAGGAACCATGCCAAACATAGATAAACTACTCAAAAAAAATGATGCAGGCTTTAAACGCTATACAGGCATTCATAAAGCGACCTTCCATGAAATGCTGGATGCTATGCAGCAATGTGAAGCACAAAAGACTAAATCAGGTAGACCAAGCGTGCTTAGTCTTGAAGAACAAATACTACTAGCACTTACTTATTGGCGTGAGTATCGAACGCTGTACCACATCAGTATGGACTTTGGCATTCATGAGTCGTCTGCCAGTCGTATCATTCGTAAAGTAGAAGATGTTCTTATTGATTCAGGCAAGTTTGAACTGCCTAAAAAGCTGCCTAGTAGAGTCGATGACGATATTAATTGGACAGTCGTCATCGTCGATGCCACTGAAACCCCAATTGAGCGTCCAAAAAAAACCAAAGAGAGTACTACAGCGGCAAGAAGAAACAACACACCTTAAAAGCGCAAGTGATCGTCCACTGGAAAACAGGCTTAATATTAGATATTCAAACGTCCAAAGGGTCAGTGCACGATTTTAAGCTGTATAAAGATACTTGTCCTGACTGGCTTCCTTGTGACACTAAACTATTAGCCGATAGTGGCTATCAGGGCATTGCAAAGTTACATGAACAAAGCTTCACCCCCTTTAAAAAGCCACGTGGTGGTCAGCTGTTAGCGCTCTGCAAACAAGCCAATCACTATCTGGCTAAGTTTCGTATTATGGTTGAGCACAAAATAGGCTTAATCAAGTTGTTCAAAATCGTGGCTCATAAGTATCGCAACCGTCGTCAGCGTTATGATCTTAGAATGAAGCTATTCGCCAGTGTTGTTAATTTCGAGCTTGGTTTATGACTTTTGCAAGAGGTCTAATAGCGCCTCTATATGTATGTGCTTAACGACTTATGGCATAATACTTTTGTTTGTCCTTTTTAGCTACCCAAAGTAATTGAAGCTCTCCATGATTAAACCAGCAAATTTCAACACCATTACCCTTTACACACTTGCCAGCTTAAGTTTATGCACGCAAGCATGGGCGGATACTACGTCTACCACAGAGCCGAAAGTCGAACCGCTAAAATCTGACACGGCTTCGTTATCTCATGATGCTAACTCTAATCGAGATGAAAACCTCAATCAATTTGGCTATCGACCTCAACCTACCGAAACATCTGCCGAGCAGTCTGCTCGATCAGTACAAGGAGCACAAAACTGGACGGACGAGCGCCGTGAAGAGGTCCAAGAACAGCTGCATGAATGGGCACAAAAAATGGACGGTTGGTTCGGCGAACCAGATCCCAAAAAACCTGCCAAAGCCAGTTTACGAGTTGTACTAGATACCCGCTGGGTCAACGATCCACAATCAGGCAGTGACGTGAGCGTTGAACCTAGGATTCGCGGCCGCTTACGATTGCCAGTATTAGAAAAAAGATTGAGCCTGATTATCGGTGATGAGGATTTGGATGAAGATACTTTCTTAAAACAGAATGTGACGGGCGATACTTACCAAGCAAATACCAGTAACCAAGACGGACTCGTCAACAGAAGAAAAACGCGAGAAGACAATGGTTCTATCGCCCTTCGTTGGTCACGTTTTAGTCATGAGGTTGAGCAGCAGTTAGGGGTCAAAACAGATATCGATGTCGGGGTTCGCTCGCTCGATGACTTATACGTAAAAGTGAGCGTCGATAAAGACTGGTATGACAGCAAAAAATGGACTGTCACTAGTGATAGTTACTATCGTTATGGACTCGATAGTGAGCACTATGCAAAAGGCGGGCTAAATCTGCAATATGGTACAAATGCTGACCAGTTCATCAATAATCGCACCGCCATCCGTTATCGCAATCAAGACAATGAAGAAAGCACAGACTGGAGCAACGACCTCAGACAAGTACACTACTTGGGCAATGAAAAACAGTTGGCTTATGGTGTCTCTACTGGCGGTTACTTTGACCATGCTAAATCAACATTAAACAGCTATGGCCCTGCTATAAGCTACCGCCAACCTGTCTGGCGAGAGTGGCTTTATGTACAAACAGAGCTAAATTATTACAATGATAAAACAGCGGATAAGGACCATTACCCGTCAGCATTATTACGGATGGAAGCGTTATTTTAACCCTACTATCTATTGAATTGGTTGTATCATCATAGGTATACATAGCCGATAGCAATGTGCACAACAAAGAGCATTTGTTTGCTTGTATTAACAATGACATATGACTCATTAGTTATATTAAATAACGTTATAGCGCTGACATTGGCGTTATAATAGCGGCTTATTGCGTTATATGTCATTGGATAATGTTCGGTCTAAAGTGAGCCTTTGTGCTCACTTTTTTTATTTTAAAAAATCAGGAGGTTTTTATTTTGAGTTCAGATGGCATCATCGAAATCCCTGGCATTATTATTTTATTCGCCTGTCTGCTACGTTGCGTGCAGTGTTTACTACAGCGCTCTGCCACAAATACGTTTAAACAGATTCGAGCTTTTTGGTTGGCAGCGGTGCTGGTATTCTTTGCTGTGATACGCCGTGAGTTAAATTATCTACCAGACTTATTGGTTCCCGCTGATTTTGTGTTGTTCAGCCATTCTTATGACTGGTGGGAAGACCTCATCCTGACCATCGTTTATGTGCTGATCGTTGGTTTATTGGCTTATTCATGGCGTTATCTTTGGGCAATATTAAAAAAAGTACCCGTTTCTTTGTATTTTAGCGTCGCTGCCTTGGCATTATTAGAATATATGGGCGAAAACGCCATTATGATTCCCGAAGCTTTTGGCGTCATTACAGAAGAGCTATCAGAGACTGCTATTTATGGCATTGCCTTGATTTATTTGTGGCGCTTAAACTTAAACGAGTACGACTGTCAAGCAGAAGAGACGAGCGAGCTGCATTGTCAAACGGCTTCACACTAACGCAGAGTGTCTCTGCTAACAGTGATAACTACTCGTTATATTAATCACCATGCGCTCTACATCAATAGTTATACTCTCTAGCAAAATACATTTAGACGAATTTGTTATACTATAGTCGGTTCAATTTAAAAACAGTACAAAGCAACCGAGTGTAGATGTATATTTAATACTTCAAGCGAGGCTAACGCAGTAATATTATTATAGTGGAATGACTATAATAATAAGTCCGAGGGATAAGCATCCTAATATACGACCTCGATTTACTCATGATTAATAACGATTAAGTCACTTATTATGAATATATTGATTACAGGCGCATCACGTGGTATCGGCTTGGCCACCGCCAAAAGGCTGGCGGAAAAAGGTCATCATATTGGGTTATTTGCGACCAATACTGCCACACTTGAAAGCGCCATTAAAGACAAATCTTTTAAGAAAGCCGTCAAACAACAGCGTGTTATCACAGGTCAGCTGGATGTCAACCAGCCTGATTCGTGGGACAATGCGATCAAGCAAATGATTGAACATTTCGGTGGTATTGATGCACTCATTAATAATGCTGGGGTGCTGGTCAGTGGCGCATTGCCAACGACCAATCTAGATGAGCAATTGGCTTTAATTGACGTCAACTGTAAAGGTGTTTTGATTGGCTGTCATAAACTGGCACCTTATCTAGCTGATAGCAAAGACGGCAAAATTATCAATGTGTCCTCTGCTTCTGCTATCTATGGTCAACCCGAAGTTGCGACTTATGCGGCCAGTAAGTTTTTTGTGCGAGGTCTCACAGAAGGCCTTAATATTGAGTACGAAAAATTGGGTATCAAGGTGATCGATGTGATGCCGCTGTGGGTCAAATCTGACATGACTGCCGATATCGAAGTGACCAGTATGGATCGCTTGGGCATCCATCTAACGGTCAACGATGTCGCCAAAACATTGTGTAAATTGACGACCAGTCCCAATCGTAAACTCAAAAGTACGCATTACTCTGTGGGCATGCCAGCAAAAATCTTTCAAGCAGTCTCGCAAGTCACGCCAGATTCTGTAATCCGCTGGGTCAATACCAAGGTTGGTGCTTAATAACAACATCGCCTATTCGTTATACTGTTGTTTACCGATAACGCTTTTTTAATATAAAACCACACTTACGGCTGCTCAATATGAGTAGCCGTTTTGCTTGCCTCACGAATTTTTATAGCTTGCTCGGCAGTTTTGCCAGTAAAAATATTGTTTTTAATAATGGTGTTTTTTATTGCCCCTGCTGCGCTGTCCTCCCGAATCTCAGAACCGACATGAATGGGCAAACGCACGTTCGCTGCAAACTTATTGTCAGCTATTAGCGTGCCGTCACCCTCCACGACAATGCCCTGCGCTACTTGCTCAAAACGATTATCAATGATCTGATTGTCCTTAGCACTGTCTAAATGATAGCTGGCAAATGGCGTTTGCTTCAGCAAATAAGCACCGCATTCAAAACCTTTGAGATTGCGCGACTGCCTTGACGCCACCCAAACCCCGACTGGCTCATCGTTAAAAGTATTGCCACGAATCATATTGTCACGGCTTGACTCGGTACGCTTAAAATGATTACCACGCGCCTGATCATCGGCATGCTCAAAGCAATTGCGATACAGCAAAATACTGCCTGCCCCATTATGGATAAACTGGTTATTCTCGATACGGTTATTGCTCGACGAATCCACGGCAATGGCCTCACGATTGGGCTTAAAGGTACGGAAACCATTACCGACAAACACCGAATTTTGAATCACATTATCGCGGCTACCAAATTCCAGATATAACCCAACGGTGCCTGCGTTTTGAATACGTATTTTATCAAAGCTCACTCCATGCACATGATCGCCGACGAATATGCCACTATTGATACTGTTTTGACTACTCACATTAATCACACGAATATCGCTTGGTGCAAGCGCACGATTGGCAGCAGGGTCTATCAAGCCGCGCGCATAACGCTGGTTGGGCTGGCTATATTGGCGAATATGTAGCGCATGACCATAGCCATCCACATGACAATTGGCAACGGTAATATCTTCGATAGCGCTATCTGTTTTGGGCTTAATCATAATTGCGCTGGCCGTTGACGCATCATCAGCGCGAGTACTGAGTAGTGCGCCCTGACAGTCGAGAGAGCTGTGCGAATCATTCAACTCAAAGCGTATCGACTTGGCTGTCAAATCACAGCTTGCACTGAGTACGCTGTGACCTTTTACCTTAACTATTTGCTTCGGCGTTAATTGTGCGCAGTCTATGGCTGTCGTGGCTTTTGGCAGTTTGGCATCAATCACAAGCGGCGGCTTTGCTATGCCTTCATCCAGTCCTACATCATTGCTGGCAAACGTTAAACGTTCACATGCGATAAGACCTAGCGCACTGCTTATCAAGGTTGCAGTCAGTAGTAATTTATTAGGAGATAACATATAGAGTCTTCTCATTTTATAAAGTCTTATTATTTTATTAGGAGGGGTACTAATTTTACTGACCGTCTTACATTTTTTGAACATCCTGTGACACCTTACTACTATTAGCAAGCGTCATAACACGTCACAATGTTTTTAATAAAATCACAATGCTTTTAATAAATAAATCTTAATAAATAAATCAGTCACATCCATTAATAATAACTATCAATAATGAGGAAACTATGATGGACAATTCAAAAAGCCCATTACCAGAAGCAATGGATCACATTGAAGGTGATACGGACGTCAATAATAACAGCCAAGAAATTGATTTGGCTGACCCTATGTTGCATACCATTGATAATGATGATGTCATTGACAATAGCGCAGGATTTGACAACTCGCAAGCCGGCAGTGATGCGATTCAAGGGCTGACACCCATGCATCATCAAAATATAGACGAATCGCGAATCGATGAAGTACTAGTGGACGATAATTTGGATGACAGCGATTATCCAGATATTGTCGATATCGCTGATAGAGACGCGGCGGAACGTAGTAATGATGACGATTTTTAACCACGCTCTTTCATGATAAAAAAGCTCTCTCATAACAAAAAAGCACGCCCGTTATATCGAGCGTGCTTTTTTATTGTGCTTACCGTACTTCTGATATCAGGGTCTGTTGAGCAACCAACTATAGCGCTGACAATGGCTGATCTGTCCAAACATCTCGGTAACTGGTGTAGTAGGTAATCATACCTATTGGAAGCAGTGCTAGCATACCTAGCCCTAGTGTAAAAACTACCATCAATATCATTATTATAGGAGCAATCAACCAAAAAACGAAAAATGGTAAGATATTTTTTAAACACCCTTTAAAACTCATTTTCATTGCCTGAACAGGCTCAATGTTGTGAAGCACAATTAAAGCAGGTGCAAACCAGATAGCCATAAGTACAGGAAATAATAGTACAAAAACCAATAAAACACTCAATACCATACCTGCAATCGCAACGTCACTTGACTCCTGAGCTAAAGACAAAGCCATACCACCGAATATAATCAGCATAGGTATCATTGCAACAATAACAGCCACTAAATACAAGACGAATAAAATAACTAATGGCTTGAGATGCGTATAAAAGGCTGAAAAAAGATGGTCAAATCTCAGCTCGTTACCTACAGCTTGATCGGCACAACCTTTTATTATTCCACCAACAAACACAAAGGAAAGAAAAGGGAAGATGAAATTTACCACGGGTACGCTACTACCAATCATAGCAATGATTAAATAAACAACACCAATAGCTAACCATAATAAAAATTGATCTTTAAATATTGCAAATGCTTTGGTAATCCAACTTATACCCCACCCTGCTTGGCACATTCGAGGTTCTACCAATAACTGCGGTAATAGGCCGCCATACTCGTCAGTGGGCGGTAAATTCGGTGGTTGACTATCGGGTTTTTGTAGAGACACAGAAGGTTGTGAATAATTGGAGCTGGACATTTTTATCCTCAAAAATAAAGTTAAGCAAACGTGAAACTAACAATGACAATGAAACAAAGGTTTATTTGGCATAGTTTTACATATCAGTCACCAAAAATCCCAACTTTATTCTATTTTAATCAAATTCATTCAAATCATTTAGTCAAAAAAATACCGAACATGATGTCCGGTATTTTTTTATAACTTACAAATTCAATTAATCAAGCCCAACCATCTAGCGTTCCCGCCCAGCCTTTGACCAATGGCGCACTAAGCGCTTCGAGCAAATCAATGTGCGCCTCATCCAAGTTCAATGCGGGAATATAGTGATATTCTTGTCCACCCGCGTGGAGAAAGTTTTCACGATTTTCGATGGCCAGCTCTTCTAGCGTTTCCAGACAATCAGCAGAAAAAGCCGGACTAATGACTTGTACCGAGCGCACACCTGACTTGCCCCAATCTTCTAGTACCACATCGGTATAGGGCTTGACCCATTCTTGCTTGCCAAAGCGTGATTGAAAACTGATAATCCATTCGTCATCTTTTAGACCAAGCGCGTGAGCCACTTGTGCGGCGGTACATTTACAACGCTTAGGATAGGGATCGCCTTTATCAGCATAAGGCTGCGGGATGCCGTGGAAGCTAAACATCAGCTTGTCAGGCTTGCCATGCTCTGCTTGAAAGCGGCTAATCGAATCAGCCAATGCTTGAATATACAGCGGATGCGCAAAGTAATCTTTGACAATAGTATAGTTCGGCAAATTGCGCTGCTTGAGCGTCCACTTTGTCAGTGCATCATAAACAGCGCCACCAGAGGAAGCGGAATACTGTGGAAATAATGGCAAGATAACAAAGTGATCAACGCCTTCACCGCGCAAGGTATCCATCACATCAGGCAAACCAGGATTGCCATAGCTCATCGCCGGATGGACAGAAACCCGAAATGGTGCGGCACTATTTGCAAGCCGTGGTTCCAATAGCTCCACTTGGCTCTTTAGTATCTTACGAATCGGTGAGTCGCCTTCCCAAATACTGGCATAGGCTTTTGCCACACGTTTAGGGCGGCTTGGCAATACAAACAAATTGAGAATAATCGCCCACAAGAATTTCGGAATCTCAATTACTCGGGGGTCAGACAAAAACTGTTTTAAGTAACGACGTACGGCAGGCGCTGTTGGCTCATCTGGCGTACCTAGGTTCACTAATAGGACGGCAATACGGGGAGGCAGTTCAGGTTTCATAGCAGCACTATTTTATTATTAGGTTAATTAAAGAAGAATATGCGATAAAAGATTATTAAGTCATGATTGATTAAATGCTTTATTAGTGTAGCATTTTATCCATTAATAACGCATGGTAAAAGCACCCTTATACAATTTGATACTTAGTTGCTATTTATTGCTATTTATGGATAGTCATCAATCATCCATTCACCCCAACCCTTCTCTGCCTACCACCCATCGTCCATAAGAACCATGCTTAAAAGACTATGCCCAAAAGACTCGCTCGACGGTTGTACTCCTACGCGCATCACCATACAATAGGCAAGCACATTGTAAGAAAAACATTTAGAAAACAGTGTCGGCAAAGCAGTATTGGCAACACTGCCTATCGACAGTTTGCCCTTTTTATTTTATTGATGATTGTTGTCTTGCGAGGTAGCTTTGAACGCACGCCCTAATAATACCAGTGACCAGTCCCCGACAGATACGCTTCATTCGGCCAGCTTAGTTAATCCCGTTGACTCAGTCGGTTCAGTCGGCATTGTCACGCCTCAGATTTTTCATTTCGCTGAGCCGTTGACGTTAGAATGTAATCGTACTTTGCCATCGTTTGATTTAATCATCGAAACTTATGGCACGCTAAATAGTGATAAATCAAACGCGGTACTCATTTGCCACGCCCTATCCGGCAGTCATCACGCGGCAGGTTTTCATAGTGCTGATGATAAAAAGGCTGGCTGGTGGGACAATATGATTGGCCCTAATAAAGCCATCGATACCAATCATTTTTATGTCGTATGTGTCAACAACATCGGCAGCTGTTTCGGCTCTACCGGTCCAACAACGATTAATCCTGACAGTATCGATTCAGACCAGAATAATGTAAACAAAAACAGTTTAGACAAAGACAGTTTAAACAAAAACAATCCAGCCAGTGAGCCGCAAGTTTATGGTCCTGACTTTCCGCTCGTCACTATTAAGGACTGGGTAAAAACCCAAGCGATGCTGTCAGATCGTCTCGGTATTGACGTTTGGCATGCCATTGTTGGTGGCTCAATGGGTGGTATGCAGGCGCTGCAATGGTCAGTTGATTATCCAAATCGGTTAAAACGCTGCGTGGTCATTGCCAGCACGCCAAAGCTCTCAGCACAGAATATCGCCTTTAACGAAGTGGCGCGGCAGTCCATTTTATCCGACCCTGATTTCAAAGAGGGACGTTATTTACAAGCAGGCACCTACCCTCGTCGCGGACTGATATTGGCTCGGATGGTTGGGCATATCACTTACTTAACCGATGACGCGATGAAGGCGAAATTTGGTCGTGATTTAAAGTCTGGCAAATTTATGTATGGCTACGATGTTGAGTTCCAAGTGGAGAGCTATTTACGCTATCAAGGTGAGCGCTTTAGCGAAAACTTCGATGCCAATACTTATTTGCTCATGACCAAAGCTTTGGATTATTTTGATCCAACACGTGATTATCCATCAGCCATGGCAACAGATTCGACAAAATCAGCAGCGCAGCTTAAGGACTCAATCACCACATCAGTCGAATCTAGTAAACAAAGCACGCAACCTGCGTTAGAAGATACGGTGGCAACAATAGATGAGAGTGAACAGAATCGTCAGCAAGAGCTGTCTGCGCTCAAAGCGGCCTTTGCCCATACACAATGCCAATACTTGGTGGTCTCATTTACCACGGATTGGCGTTTTGCACCCGAGCGCTCACAAGAGATTGTCGATGCACTGATGGCCACTGGCAAACCAGTTAGCTACATCAATGTCGATGCGCCGCATGGTCATGATTCTTTCTTATTTGATATTCCTCGTTATATGGGTTCCGTCCGAGGATTTTTGACTGCGCCATTTATCTCCGACAGCAAATCAAAACAGCCAGCAAAAGGCACAAATCAAAATAGCCAGCAAAAAGCAGGAGCACGCTCATGAGAATGGATCATCAATTGGCTGAGCGCTGGATTGCGCCGCACTCACATGTACTGGACTTGGGCTGCGGCAATGGTGAGCTACTCGCGCATTTACAACAAAATCGCGGCGTCACTGGCTACGGACTTGAGATTGACGAAGAAAAAATCAATGATGGTATCGCCAAAGGCTTATCTATCATCGAGCAAGACCTGAATGATGGTCTGGCACGTTTTGCTGATAACAGTTTCGACACCGTCGTCATGGCACGGGCGCTGCAAGCGGTGAAATCGCCTGATGTGCTCTTGCTTGACATGCTACGTATTGCCCGCGAAGCCGTCATCACCTTCCCCAATTTTGCTCATTGGCAAAACCGCATTCATTTAGGGCTTAAAGGCATGATGCCTGTCTCAGAGGCATTGCCTTATGAGTGGTATAACACCCCAAACATTCATCTGTGTACGTTTAAGGATTTTGAGCAGCTTTGCGCCCAGCATGATATTCATATCGTCAACCGCTTTGCCGTCAGCGATTCTGAAAAAGGTCATACGTCACTTATGAAAGCATTGATACGCCAAGCACCCAACCTATTGGCAGACGTCGCTATCTATCGTGTCACCAAACAAAAACCTGAATAATAGGTTTATCTACCTGGGGCGTGTCTTCATTTTAAAAATGGTGATAAAAATGAGATAAATTGCTGTCAAATAAGGATAGTAGCGCAAATAATATCGAGATATTGCTAAGCTATTTGACGATGTTTGGCAAAATTTAATCATTTTTGCCCATTTAGAAGATAATCGATTGAATTGAAGACACGCCCTAGCATTGGTTCAAAGCGGTAGCACGACTCATAAATACAAATTTTAACCTTAATGACTTATTAATTTATTCTTACGCTTAAGTAACTCTATGATTTTATTGAGGACAATGAGGTATGAATAAGCATTAAATCATGTAATTAGTATTTGAGTTTCGTAAGTTTGGGTGTTAAGCTAGCAAAATAGTGTCAATCGCACCCTGATTCTGACCGTTTATCGGTTCGATTAAAGGAATTTGCCACAACACATCGATTAATTATATTGCTAATGATTAGGTAAGTTGGTATCGCAAGATTTCACCTAATTGTTATCGCCGTCTAAACCCTTTTAGCGGTGCAACTTTTTTTGCTTATTAACTGCCTAATTTTGGAGCTGCTATGAAATTATTAAAAGCTGCGTTGTTTACTGCCTTATTTTCTTGTGCAGGTCTAGCAAACGCTGAGTTAATATCAAACGTGCCACTTGATACGTCACGTTTTGAGCTAATGCCAGTTAGTGAACTGTCTAACCGCGCTGCCCAAGGTAACGATCACGCTCAGTTTTATTTAGCCAAGCGCTTACAGAAAGGCGAAGGCATTGCAAAGAATACCCAACAAGCTATCCAGTGGTATACCAAAGCGGCTCAGCAAGGCGTTGCCCCTGCTCAGTTGAATCTTGCCATCATGTATTTGCGTGGTGAAGGTGTGCAGCCTAACTTGCAACAAGCGAAAGTTTGGTTAGAAAAAGCCGCTATGCGTGGCGATAACCGTGCCAGCTATACCCTTGCATTGCTCGATGAAAAGCAAAAAAATCTCGTCGATGCTTATAAATGGTACGATTTGGCTGCCCGTGATGGTATGCTTGATGAAAAAGTACGTAATAAAGCACGCGGTAAAATCGGACAATTGGCATTGAACTTATCAAGCTCAGATATCGCTAGCGCTCGTAGCAAAGCGGATACTTGGTTCCAGAGTAAGTAAACCAGTTAATAAAATTTGAGACAATAAAGACCCAGCGTAACTGCTGGGTTTTTTATTATCTATAATATCAGCTTAGGTTGACTTATCATGAGACAACGTTTACTAGTTACAGCTTAATTTTAAATCAATGACTAAAGGAGAATTTGGTGGCAGAACACTTAAAAGGGATAGGCGAAGAACCGTTAGAAGGGATAGGCGGTTGGCTGTGGTTGGTTGCTCTTGGGATAGTAGCTTCACCTTTACGAATCATCTTTCTTATTTTTCCACTTTATTCTGAAATATTCAAAGATGGTTCTTGGGATATATTGACCTCATCAGGAACCGAAGCGTATCATCCTATGTGGGCGCCAATCATATTAGCAGAAATGACTATTAATGGTGCATTAGTGCTCACATGGATATTTGTTGGATTCTTATTCTTCTTGAAGAAGGCTGTCTTTCCAAAGTTCTATATCGGCATTCTACTGTTTACTCTCGTATTCATCATTATCGATGCGATGGCGGTTAAAATTATTTTCCCTAATGATCCTATTTTCGATCCTGATACGACTAAAGAGCTGGTTCGAACGCTTGTCGCTTGTCTTATATGGATACCCTACATTCTTATTTCGAAGCGAGTACAAGCTACTTTTGTGAAAGAACTGTGATGACTACAATTACCTATTTTTTGTTTCAACTGTAGAGATTTCAATCCATGAGAGGTTTTTCGTACACTATATCTTCATATTGCGAACATTATGGGTATGAGTTATGTTCAAAAACTCTGCAAAATTTGCTACACTACGCCCCCATTAGCCAATTCCACAATTGCGCTAGTGTTATGAATCTTACCAATTAGTTTCAACCGTTAATTTTAAAAAGCACCTTAAACCCAACGCACTAGGTTTGCGACCTAGCCAGCAGGAGAAAAAAATGAGTACCATTCAAGACCATAATACAGCTAGCAATATCCAAAACAGCACTGTCACCGACAACAAATCAGCCCCAGCCTACGATAGCGTCACCAATAACATCGTCGTTGCCGCTCTATATAAGTTCACGCGTTTTGCTGATTTTGAGCAATACCGCGAGCCAATTTTAAATAATATGCTCGATAATGATGTCAAAGGCACGTTATTGATTGCCAATGAAGGCATTAATGGTACGATTTCTGGCACACGCCAAGGTATCGATAACGTCCTTGAGTATCTGCGCAGTATCGAAGCGATTGGTAGCTTTACCTTTAAAGAATCTTATACCGATGCTCAGCCTTTTTATCGTACCAAAGTGAAGCTCAAAAAAGAAATCGTTACAATGGGCGTAGAGAATATTGATCCATTGCAATCAGTTGGACGCTATGTAAAACCAAGCGAATGGAATGCGTTAATCTCAGACCCTGACGTCATTCTTATCGACACCCGTAATGATTATGAAGTTAAAATCGGTACGTTCCAAAATGCCGTCAATCCAAATACCGAAACGTTCCGCGAGTTCCCAGAATACGTCGCAAAAGAGATGGATCCAGCCAAACATAAAAAAGTCGCGATGTTCTGTACTGGTGGTATACGCTGTGAGAAGTCGACTGCTTATATGCGTGAGCAAGGCTTTGAAGAGGTGTATCATTTAGAGGGCGGCATCTTGAAGTATCTAGAAGAAATCCCAGCCAGCGACTCTATGTGGCAAGGCGATTGCTTCGTTTTTGATAACCGCGTGTCGGTCAATCATAACTTAGAAAAAGGCAACTATGAGCAATGCTTCGCCTGCCGTATGCCCATTACTGTCGATGACATGCAAAGCCTTGCTTACATCAAAGGCGAGTCATGCCCACACTGCATTGATAAAGCGACCGACGAGCAAAAAGCACGCTTTCGTGAGCGCGAGCATCAAATGCAGCTGGCGAAGAAACGTGGCGAAGCGCATATTGGTAGTGATGTGATTGATGTGATTGAGAAACGCAAAGCCGCTAAAATTGAAGCACGTCGTCAAGCGGAAGACGCTAATCAAGCTAAAAAATAATTGCAAGTAAATATTGTCTATTAAAAAATGTGGCAGATTTATTGTAAGAAAACTTGCCACATTACTTTAAATTATGAAACCTATCACATTAATATCTTTCTCATTTGCGAACTCAAATAGTTTTTGAACTTTTTGGAACAGGTTAATTACATCTTGATCTTCTGCATAACCCATATCTGATACCACTTCATTTAAGTCTGTCTCTTGAAAGTCTGATACAATTTGCGTCACTGCATCAGAATCGTATAAAAGACCTTCCTGTGCCTCATAAAACTCTTTATCTTCCTTTGCTAAAAATAATAAGTTGGATAACGGGTAATCACCACTTCCCAAAATTTCTAGCACTTCCATGGAATAAAACTCGAATGATTCTTGAATGAAATTTTCATACTGATTGTCAGTATTCCAACGCATTTCATGAAGGTCGATATTACCATTAATTATATTTTCTAGTTGGTCATCAGATGCTGTGCAGAAGCCAAAAGCCATTGACATAATATGTTCCTGTAGTAGTCCATGAATAATTAATCAACAATTGAGTAGTAATGATATCGTAAGCATTTACTGAATAATAGTTTAAAAATAAAAAAGAGGCTTATTAGCCTCTTTTTTATGAATAAGTTATCACTATAACTTAAAACAAAATACGCACACGAATCGTTTCTTCTACGTCTTTTAGTTGATCTAGTGCGGCATCTGAATCGTTATAATCAACATCCATCACTAGATAACCGACATCGCCCTCTGTCATCAGGCTTTGCGCGAGGATGTTAATCCCTGCTTCTGCAAACAGACGGTTAATCTGTGACAGCACGCCTGGTACGTTTCTATGAATATGTAGCAGACGGTGTGAGTTTTCTTTGAACGGAACAGAAACTTCTGGGAAGTTGACTGCGGTTGCCGTATCACCTTGGTCAGAGTATCTAACGAACTTATCAGCGACTTCAAGTCCGATATTGGCCTGCGCTTCTTGCGTTGAACCACCAATATGCGGCGTCAAGATAACGTTATCAAACTTACGTAGTGGAGATTCAAACTCTTCATCAGCTGATTTTGGCTCTTTCGGGAACACGTCAATCGCCGCGCCCAGTATTTTACCAGATTCAAGCACAGCGGCTAAATCATCAATCTCTACGCAAGTACCACGAGCGGCATTGATGAAGTAGCTGCCGTCTTTCATATGGGCGAACTGCTCAGCTTTCATCATATAGCGGGTGCTTGGTACATCAGGTACATGCAAAGTCACGATGTCAGCCGTTGATAGTAGCTCTTCTAAGCTACCTACTTGTACCGCATTACCTAGTGGCAATTTGGTCACAGCATCATGATAAATGACTTTCATACCAAAGCTTTCTGCCAAGACAGACAGTTGCGAGCCGATAGAACCATAACCGACGATACCGATCGTCTTACCACGTACTTCATGTGAGTTGGTCGCAGACTTGCCCCAACCGCCACGATGTACGGTCGCGTTCTTTTCAGGAATGCCGCGATATAGCATGATGGCTTCGGCCAATACCAATTCAGCCACCGAACGGGTATTTGAGTATGGCGCGTTAAAGACGGGAATACCCAAATCACGAGCGGCGTCTAAGTCTACTTGGTTAGTACCGATACAAAAGCAGCCAATACCGATGAGCTTGTGCGCGTGCTCAAGTACTTCACGTGTCAATTGCGTACGCGAACGGATACCGATAAAGTGAGCGTCTTTAATCTTTTCGATCAGCTCATCTTGATCTAATGCGTGACTGATATTCTCGATGTTATGATAACCAGCTCCTTCCAATACTTTTAAAGCATTGTCATGTAGACCTTCAAGCAATAAAAACCGGATTTTGTCTTTTTGTAGTGATAACGCCATATGAGAACTGTCCTATAATTGTCTTGTAAAATTATCTGAGGGATAATCTGTAGTCGAAGCCGTTTAAAGTAGGTACAAAGTAACCAAGCGCAAACCATACACTGAGTACATTAAATGAGGTTAACGTCGTAACCACTTACCAATGCTTTAACTATAGGGTGGGTGAAACGAAAACAGTCTGGATATCTTACACAAAATTGGGCGGCGATGTTAGCAGATTAGATGAATTATTGGTTATCAAGCCTGAAAAATTTTTATGCTATAGTAAATCACGCTGTTCGACGTTTATTAAACTATTTTTTACCATTTACCGCCATATAAGCACGCAACATGACATCTTTCTATCATTGCTTTACTGGCTCACTTATAATCATATAAATACGTACTATATAAACATACCTATGTGGCTATGTTTATATCCATTTAGCGATATAATAATCCCCTTTAGGCATAGCGCTTACGTTTATACCGAGATTTGACCATGACTTCTTTATCTAGCCAAAGCACCTCTGCAACCCATACAACAGCTGCTGTTCAAACTATTTTGAGCACTTTGATGGATGTTCATCAGTTTGACGCCATCCAAATCAAAACCGACCCTGAGAGCTTAGAGCATTGGGGCAAAGACTGGACTAAGCATTTTGCGCCTGCTGCTGCTGCCATCGTCTTTCCGAAGACTACTGAGCAAGTACAAGCGATTGTACTGCTTGCCAATGAGCACAATGTGGTACTAACGCCAAGTGGCGGTCGTACCGGTTTGTCAGCTGGTGCCGTCGCCGCCAATGGCGAGATTGTCGTCAGTATGGATAAAATGAACCGTATCGGACAGTTTTATCCAGCCGATCGAATAGTTGAAGTCGAAGCAGGCGTCATTACTCAGCAGTTGCAATCATTCGCAGAGTCTAAAGACTTGTACTACCCTGTCGACTTTGCCTCAGCTGGCTCAAGTCAAATCGGTGGCAATATTGGCACCAATGCAGGCGGTATCAAAGTCATACGCTATGGCATGACTCGTCAATGGATTATGGGGCTGACAGTGGTCACTGGTAAAGGCGATATCTTGCAGCTCAACCGCGGTATGGTCAAAAACGCCACTGGTTATGACTTGCGTCAATTGTTTATCGGTAGCGAAGGCACACTTGGGCTTGTGACCCATGCACAAGTTAAGCTTGAGCGTCAGCCGCAAGACTTAAATGTCATGGTACTGGGCATGGACAGCTTTAATGATGTCATGAATGTGCTATCAGCCTTCCAAGCGAAGATTGACTTGACCGCGTTTGAATTCTTTGATGATGTGGCGATTGATAAGTTGATGGCACATGGTCAAGTACAAGAGCCATTTGAGTCGCGCACCAAGTTCTATACGCTATTAGAGTTTGAAGCACCATACGAGCCTATCATGGATAAAGCCATGGCGATATTTGAGCATTGTATGGAGCAAGGCTGGGTCGTCGATGGTGTCATGAGCCAGAGCTTGGCACAGGCTGAAGAGCTGTGGAAATTGCGCGAATACATTTCTGAGACCATCTCAGTATTTACGCCTTATAAAAACGATGTATCTGTACTGATAAGCTATGTCCCTGAGTTTATCACCGAGATTGATCACATCGTCAGCAGTAACTACCCTGACTTTGAGGTTTGCTGGTTCGGTCATATCGGTGATGGTAACTTGCATCTTAATATTCTAAAGCCTGAAAACATGAGTAAAGATGATTTCTTTGCAGAGTGTCAAATCGTCAACAAACACGTTTTTGAGACGGTACAGAAGTATGGCGGTTCGGTTTCGGCTGAACATGGCGTCGGTATGACTAAAAAGCCGTATCTACATTATAGCCGCAGTGAGACTGAGATTGAGTACTTACGAGAGGTGAAAAAAGTCTTTGATCCAAATAATATTATGAACCGTGGCAAGATTTTTGATATGTAAGTGCTTATTCAATGATTAAGCTCATAATTAAAATGGCATAAAAAATGACGCTAAACGTGATGGTTTAGCGTCTTTTTTTGGCTTATCAAAGCGATTATTTATAAAAATAACAACACTAGCGCTACCACTAATAACACACTTAAAAAACCTTGAACGATTAAAAATGCTTGGTGCGGGGCGGCGATATGACGAAACATATTGCCCAGTGCATTATAGGTAATACCAGCCGCTTTGATATGTGGCGGCGTATCAAAGGTTTTGATGATTTGTAAAAAATTCTCGGTACGATCAGGTGACCAATTATGCGGCGCAAATGGCAAATATGGCGATAACTGTGCAGCTTGCTTTTTGCTCGCTGGTGACCATAACCAACGCTCTAAAAATAATAAGCGCATACGCCAATCCGCAAAACGGCGATGTTCTATCGTCTGCAACAGCAATATTTCAGTATTCTTATGACGATTATCCGCAAATATGCGTTGCTTTAAGGCAAATACGTGCGCTTTCTCACCTTCGATGCATTGCAAAAAATGACCACTACCATAACATAGAGTACCTGTAATGCCATGCTGTTGATTATAGTTACGCGCATGACATTCTACTTCATCAAATATAGAGGCGCTTAAACGTGAGACAAGTGTCAAACTACTAACATACACCAATTGAACCAGCGCTGAGTCTTCTATCTCATCCCAGCTACTGACTCTATTGTTGTGACTTGAGGGCATAATAAAACAATCCTAAAAAGCCGATTAAATACGGCTAAACAAAACGATGCCCCAATGAAAAAAGACAGCGACTCACAAAAACGTAGCAAATAGTTACCACGTTAAACTGTCATTACTTGAGTAGCTTGTTATGATAACCAGCAAAACAAATAGANNTATTTAAAAATAATGTTAAGCTAACAGAATATCTGTACTGACACCCTCAGGTTAAAATCTGTACCAAACACTTGGCTTGTATTAACCCCAACGACTGTTTGTGAACATTATGAAAAATTTTATAGTTATAGTCAATTCCACCTAAAAGTGTTATAAACTAATTATCAAACCCAATTGTTATTATAAAGACCATGACTTACTCACTAGATTTTCGCAAACAGGTACTAAAAAGCTTAGACGAGGGTATGACCTTTGCCGAGGCGGCTGAGTTTTATAATCTGAGCCCAACCACCATACAGAACTGGAAGCGGCGTGTTCATAGTAAAACAACCAGGCAAACCAAGCCCTATAAAATACCAGATGACGTGCTACTTAATGACGTCAAAGAACATCCTGATGATTACCAGTATGAGCGAGCTCGTCGCTTAAACTGTAGTAAAACAGGCATTTATCATGCCCTAAAGCGCCTAGGCATCAGTCAAAAAAAAGACCTTAGAACACCCAAAAGCCTGTCCGATCAAAAGAGCGATATATCAGAGTAAGCTTAATAGCTTTAGGCAGCAAGGCTATCCCATCGTTTATATGGATGAAAGTGGCTTTGAGTCTGAGACCATTCGCTCTCATGGTTATGCACCGATTGGTAAGCCTTGTATCGATAGCTACAACTGGCAAGGTAAAAAGCGAACCAACGTTATCGGCGCTCTGTATAACAAGATGCTGTTTGCACTAGATTACTTTAAGCACAACATTAACAGCAGCATATTCTACGAATGGTGCAAACAAACCCTAATCCCAAGTCTTAAAACCAAATGCGTGATTGTGATGGATAATGCCAGATTTCATAAGAGTAAGCGTATTCAAAAGCTACTGAACAGGCATGGTCATCGTATTCTATGGCTGCCACCGTACAGCCCTGATTTGAACCCTATTGAAAAGAAATGGGCACAAGTAAAGTTTCTACGCCAAGGCTGGTTGGAAAACGACTTATCCAAGTTGTTTTATGATGTTTGTCCTAACCATAACAATTTTGTTTTGAACTGACTATACTTCAATTTATAGTCACTTTAATTTAAATTTATAGCTACTTTAAAATGATATGAGGTTCAAAAAACACATCAGTAACGCCAAAGCTGACAGAAGTTATAAGATAAACTATCTTCATAACTTATTGTAAATACAATGATAATTTATTGTAACGGTAATATTTTATGATTGGAATATTTTTATCACTTTTTTTACACAAAAAATTGCCAACCAAATTGTGGCAACGCATGCTATTTGATATCACTAAAATTAATAAAGATCCAAAGCAGGAACATTATGAGCAAAATAGAAAAACTAGACGACTTTCATCTAACCATCGCTGAAATCAAGAAGAAAGACTATCCACAATTAAAAGCACTGATGGATCGCGTCTATGTCAACTTGGGCGGTGCATGGTCAAAGAACACTATTAATACCTTAATCGATGCCTTCCCTGAAGGTCAGATCGCTTTATTTGATCATGATCAATTGATTGGTATCGTGTTATCTATGCGTGTTGATTATGCCACGTTTTCTAACCCGCACACCTACGACGACTTGATTGGTCATAAAGAGATTATCAGAGACAACCCTGAAGGCGATGCTATTTACGGTTTAGATGCGCTGATCGACCCTGAATACCGTGGTTATCGCCTAGGACGTCGATTATACGATGCCCGTAAAGAGCTGTGTCGCCAGTTAAACTTCCGAGCTATTTTGGCTGGTGGTCGTATCCCGAACTATCATAACCATCAAGATCTCACACCTGGCGAATATATTGAAGCCGTCGCGGCTCGTGAAATTCATGATTCTGCATTGTCTTTCCAACTCTCAAATGGCTTTATCGTCAAGCGCATCTTAACGGCTTATTTGCCTGACGATAAACAATCTAAAGGTTTTGCTACTTTACTTGAGTGGGCAAATATTTATTACGAGCCGCAGGACTATAAGCCAAACACTCGTAAGTCTGAGGTGCGTATTGGTGGTATCCAATGGCAAATGCGTGAAGTCGAGTCACCTGAAGAGCTGCTGCAGCAAGTCGAATTCTTTGTCGATATTATGGCTGATTACAATTCTGACTTTGCTTGTTTACCAGAGTTCTTTAACGCACCGCTGATGGGTCTGTGTGAATCGACGGATCAAAACGTCGCTATTCGATTTTTGGCCGGTTATACCGAATGGTTTAAAAATGAGATATCGCATTTAGCGGTCAGCTACAACGTCAACGTCATTACAGGCTCGATGCCGTACTTGGACGAGGACGATACGTTATATAATGTCAGCTACTTGTGCCGCCGCGATGGTACGGTCGAAGAGCAGCGCAAAATCCATATTACCCCGCATGAGCGTAGCGCTTGGGTCATCGAAGGCGGTGACGAGGTCAAGGTGTTTGATACCGATGCCGGTCGTATCGGTATTTTGGTCTGCTATGACGTTGAATTCCCTGAGCTTGCCCGCCTCATGGCACTTGATGATATGGATATCTTGTTCGTGCCTTTTTGGACAGATACGCAAAACGGCTATCTACGCGTGCGCCACTGCGCCCAAGCACGTGCGATTGAAAACGAATGCTATGTGATGATTTGTGGTTCGGTTGGTAACTTACCACAGGTTGAAAGTCTCGATATTCAATACGCACAGTCTTCTATCTTCTCGCCATCAGATTTTGCTTTCCCGCATGATGCGATTATGGCAGAAACCACCGCCAACACTGAGATGGTATTTTTCTCAGATGTGAACTTAGACAAGCTTATTCATGTCCGTAACGAAGGCTCGGTACATAATCTGCTTGATCGCCGTGACGACTTGTATAGTTTGAAGTGGAAGAGAAAATCTAAAGTATCAGCCAGTAAGCTAAGCGATGATGAGCGCCTCGAAAACTCTGGTAGTGTCCTGCTCGGTGACCCATTACAAAACCGTGCGCAAAAACCTTAATCAGTCACTTTAAAATACCAACACTGAACACGGTTTAATAAAATTTATGAGTAATACGGCTGACATTTCAGCCGTTTATTTTTATCTATCAACAACTACTTATCAAAGCCGTTTATACAAAACCTATAGCAAAAAAGCAGCCATTATGACGACTGATACTGATACTGAAAAATCCATTAAAAAGCCAAAGAAAACACCCAAGCAAAAGGGGTTGTCTATCGCTAAAAACCTACTCATATATGGCTTGGTATTTGCTGTTATTTATACCGCTATCAATTGGTGGCGACAGCCTATCATGCCCGCCAACCCGCAATTGCAACTGACCGATTATCAAGGGCAAGTCGTTGACTTAGCGGCGCTGAGCAATGAACAACCAACGCTGGTGTATTTTTGGGGCACGTGGTGTCCCATTTGTAGTATCACCTCGCCGACCATAGACAAACTTGCCGCCGCAAATGATTATCCAGTCGTTACGATTGCCATTAAATCAAGCACTGACCAAGAGCTGCACCGCTACCTTAATAAAAACAGCTATCGCTTTACGACGATAAATGATCAAGAAGGCAGCATCTTCGCTGATTGGCAAGGACAAGTGACACCTTCGTATGTCATCTTAAAGAATGGCGAGATGACTCAAGGTTTGACGGGCATTCAACCCTTATGGTCGCTTAAATTGCGCTTATGGTTATCATCCGTTTTTTAACGCTTAGCCTGCTATTTAGAGTCCAATTATTTAGAGCCCAATCGATAGACAATGGCACTTGCCATCCGTATGATTCAATAGGTGATGCATCACTCATATAAATGATTGGTTTTGGCTAAAATAAGGACAATACTGACCAGCTCTTTTTACCCTAGCCTTTTTGTCATATAATAGCTGGCAATCTCATTGCCTCTTTTTAGTTTATTGCTATCACGGTATTTTATTATCCATAAGCATATTTTATGTTGCATTCGTCTCGATAGCATTTATTATTGACGTAAGCATATTTATGACGTTGATGCACAGCGATATATTATAAGTGAGAAAGCGATCATCAACGGTTAAGCAGCCAGCTAAGCATTACCCTAAATGTCACATCTGACTTTACATCGATTTTTAATCCATTTTCTAAAAAGACACCTTCTATGACTGATAAAAGTACTGATACGCCAAGCCAAGATTATAAAGACACGCTAAACCTTGCCGATACGCCATTTGCGATGCGTGCCAACCTTGCCAAGCGTGAGCCAGATTGGCTTGCTGCTTGGGAAGCGGATGATGTGTACGGCAAAATTCGTCAGGCACGTGCTGGGGCGACCAAATACATTTTGCACGATGGCCCTCCTTACGCCAACGGTCAGATTCACTTGGGTCACGCGGTTAATAAAGTACTCAAAGACATTATCGTGAAGTCAAAAACGCTATCCGGCTTTGATGCGCCTTATGTCCCTGGTTGGGACTGTCATGGTCTGCCTATCGAGCAAAAGGTCGAAGCCAAAGTCGGCAAGGTTGGTCAAAAAGTCTCCGCCACTGAATTCCGTGGCCTGTGCCGCGAGTATGCGAGTACCCAGATTGAATTGCAAAAGGCGGATTTTAAACGTCTAGGCGTGTTTGGTGATTGGGACAATCCTTATCTAACGATGAACTTCCATCAAGAAGCCAACATCGTGCGCGCATTGGCCAAAATTTATGACAATGGTCATGTGACTCGCGGTATGAAGCCGGTCAACTGGTGCTTAGACTGTAGCTCTGCGCTGGCTGAGGCGGAAGTGGAATACCAAGATAAAGTGTCTGATGCTATCTATGTGAGCTTCGATGTTTTAGATACGGATAAGGTTGCCTCGTTGGCTGATGTAGCAGGCAATATCGCCGCTGTTATTTGGACGACGACCCCTTGGACGCTACCTGCTAACCAAGCCATCTCTGTACATCCTGAACACAACTATAGCGTGGTGGCGACTGAAAAAGGTAATTTGCTATTAGCCGCGGACTTGGTTGAAACAGCATTAACGGAACTCAAACTTAGCAATCAAGGCGTGCTAGCGACCGTATCTGGGCGCGAGCTTGAAGGCTTGCGTGCCCAGCATCCACTGATTGCAGACCGTCAAGTACCGCTTATCCTAGGAGATCACGTAACCACAGATAGTGGTACTGGCCTCGTCCATACAGCACCCGGTCACGGTCTTGACGATTATATCGTCGGTCTTAAATATAACTTACCCGTTGAAAACCCAGTCAGTGGTACGGGCGTTTATCTGGACAGCGCAGCGGTATTTGCGGGCGAGCACATTTATAAGGCCAATCCAAAAATCATCGCCGCACTGCATGACAATGGACATCTAATCAGTCATACCAAGATTGAGCACAGCTATCCGCATTGCTGGCGTCATAAGTCACCGATTATTTTCCGCGCAACGCCGCAGTGGTTTATCAATATGGAAACCAAAGGTCTGCGTGAGCGTGCGCTTGCAGATATCCCAGCAGTAAGCTGGACACCAGCATGGGGACAAAACCGTATCGAAGCCATGATGACGGGTCGACCAGATTGGTGTATCTCACGTCAGCGTACATGGGGCGTGCCGATTACTTTCTTTACCCATAAAGAAACAGGCGAGCTGCATCCAAACACGCTTGAGCTGATGGAAGTCGCTGCACAAAAAATCGATGCGGGCGGTGTGGAAGCTTGGTTTGATGCCAGCTGTGAAGACTTCTTAGGCAACGAGGCTGCTGACTATGATAAAGCAACCGATACCTTAGACGTTTGGTTTGACTCTGGCACGACGCATTTTGCGGTCCTTGAGCAGCGCGATGAATTGACCAATCCAGCAGATATCTACTTGGAAGGCTCTGACCAACATCGCGGTTGGTTCCAGACTTCATTATTGACCTCAGAAGCCATATACGGTCGCCCACCATTTAAGCAAGTACTGACGCATGGTTTTGTGGTTGATGAAAACGGTCGCAAGATGAGTAAATCACTGGGCAATATCATCACGCCGCAGGAAGAGATCAACAAAACAGGCGCGGACATGCTGCGTTTGTGGATTGCCTCAAGCGACTATCGCTATGAGATGAGCGCAGGTAAAACGGTCTTTAAAGGTGCAATCGATATGTATCGCCGTATCCGTAACACCCTGCGTTTCTTACTTGCCAATACCGATGACTTTGATCCTGCGACCAACAGCGTCGATATCAATGAGCTGGTCAGCCTTGATAAATTCATCATTGAGCGCGCGCAAACCGTGCAAGCACAAATCATCAGTGCTTATGATGCCATGGATTTTCACCAAGTCACCCAGCATATTACTGCGTTCTGCTCGCAAGATTTGGGCAGCTTCTATTTAGATATTATCAAAGATCGTCAGTATACGACTCAGACTGATGGACAGCCACGCCGCTCTGCGCAAACGGCTATTTATCATATCGTTCAGGCGCTCATTCGCTGGATTACGCCGATTTTGTCATTCACGGCACAAGAAGCGTGGGAAGTATTGCATGGCGCTGACAATTATGTATTTACTGAAGAATGGTATACATTTCCAGAATTTGAGCTAAGCGCGATCAGCAACGATGACTGGCAACGTATCATGTTGGCAAAGGATATGGTCAATAAACATATCGAAACGGCACGTGGTGAAAAAATCATCAACGCTAACTTGTCTGCCGATGTTAATCTATATGCTGACGGTGCAATGCACGAAAGCTTGGCCAAGCTGGGTGAAGAGCTGCGCTTTGTACTAATCACTAGTAGCGCAACTTTGAAACCTATGAGCGACGCTCCTGCCGATAAAACAAGCACAGATGAGCAAACTGACGCCAGCACGGATGAATCAGTAGACTTAGTGGTCAATGTGAGCGCCGCAGCTGGCACCAAGTGCGTACGCTGCTGGCATATCCGTGATGATATCGGTACCGATAGTGCACATCCAGAATTATGCGCACGCTGCGTGACTAACGTCAGCGGTGATGGTGAGGTGCGCCACTATGCCTAACCATACGCCTAACTCAACAGAATCATCAGACAACAAGCCGCCATATGGTGAAGTCGATAAATCACCTGAGCCAGCTCATGCAACCACAGGCAGCTCAACGACACCGAAAAGTCGTCTGAATAAGACGCCAAAAATGATTGCGAATGGCCGTCGTGCGTTTACGTGGTATCTCCTATCGTTGGTCGTGCTAATCATCGATCAATGGACGAAGTGGCTGGCTGAAACTAAGCTGACTTTTCATGAGCCAGTGCCTGTGATTGAGCCTTTTCTGAATTGGACATTGGCATACAACTATGGCGCGGCATTTAGCTTTTTGGCAGATGCTGGTGGTTGGCAGAAGTGGTTTTTTTCGGGATTGGCATTGATAATGTCGCTATTTTTAATTGGCTACCTGATAAAAGCCCCGCGCCAAGCCAAGCTACTATCGACAGGTCTAGCGCTAGTGCTCGGCGGTGCGATTGGCAATCTCATTGACCGCTTGCTACATGGTCACGTCATCGACTTTATCCATGTACACAACGCTGATGTCTGGCATTACCCTATCTTTAATATTGCGGATATGGGCATTAGTATCGGTGTGGCGTTGATTGTCATTGACATGCTGTTTTTAGAAAAAAAGCGTGAAATGCCACGGTCGTAACCGTCTACAGCTAGAGATATTAATTCAATTTATAAATAAAAAAGGTGGGTTACTCAGTCGTAACCCACCTTTTTTATTCATCATTTTTTCTGATAAAGNNTCATGATTGATTATCTCTTAGGAAACTTCTCACGCTTCGATAGTTTTCCAAGATAATCTTGAACCTGCTCAGGCAACTCAACACCCAGCATCTTCAACCATGAAAACAAATGCTGATAATAAATGTCTGCCAGCGTAAAGCTGTCCCCCGCTATATACTCCTGCTCATCTACCCAAGCATAAGCAATCGGCAGGGCTTTTTGGATACACTTCAGGCAGTTGTTAGCGGTGCCCTCAGGCCAGTTTTCATAATTGTCTAATACCTTGATTTTGGTGAGTATCCATAGATAACTCTCAATCTCGATCATGCCAAATGAAATTACTTGGCGAAGTTTATAGTTTTTCTCAGCGAAGTTCTCATCTGCTGTGTTTGGTGTCAAAGGTTTGTCAGGGTGTAACTCATTGAGATATTCAATAATAGCTAACGACTCAGTAAAGTGTTTGCCTTCATGTGTGATGGTAGGGATTTTACCAAAGGGGTTAACGGCTAAAAACTCAGGACTTCGCTGCTCCCCTTTTTTGCCATCTATTTCTTTGGTCTCATATTCTAAGCCCAGCTCCTGTAATGCCCAAATGACCGTTTCAGCGCGACTTGGATGGCTATATTTGTATAAAGTAATCACTTACGTTCGCCTTTTATTATTAATGAAATCCATTTAAGGTTTATTCTGAAAAATCGTGCTCATTGCGTACGATTCGTCATACTCGCACAAAATACCAATGCACGGCAACCAGCCACTCAAGATATAAAACTTTGATGTTTCATCAGCCGTTTATTTTAGACTTAAGCATTAAACATCAAAACTACACCGCTCACTATGATAAATAAACAAGTGCTTTTATACCAAAGAATCAAGTAATCCTTGCAAAAATGCTAAGCCTCCCCCTGTCAATATAAACAATAACCCCGCCATATTAATTACGACAGTTAAATAATACGCCACTCGAAATTCAGGCTTTTGCGACTTGTGGCGTAGATACGTTTGCGCAACTATCGCGCCCACCCAACCTCCCAGCGCACTTAGCAGATGCAAGGTTGATTCAGGTGTGCGCCAATCATTATTCTGAGCAGCGGCTTTGTCCTTGGCATACATCATATAAGTAATGAGACCCAAGGCCACATACCAACCCACGACCAGCCAGCTGAGCTTGTTCATGGCAGCCAACAAGATTAATACGCCATAAAAGCCCACACCAAGGAACAAACGTTTCTTTTGTCCTGCTTCAAAGTCTGCTTGCATGCTACGTTTGTGATTACGCTGACGGATTTTCTGATTCTTTTGCGCCATTTTTTGCTGCACAAAGCTCAGTTCTTGTACATCTTTTGCTTGCATACGCCCTTGATTGTCTTGCCCAAACGTAAAAACAACTGGCTCACCGACCTCAGGGCGACGGCGCGCTTTAAACTCATTGATATGAAAGAATATTGAATCACCATTCTGTGTTTCGATAAAACCAAAGCCTTTGTCGTCTTGCCACTTTTTAATGTGACCTTGTTGTTTATTTACCATAAAAACCCTTGCCTGCTCTTAGAATTGCCAAATATATTACACTATTTGCGTTACACTATTTACGCTTACATACTCTCCAAGATGGCTTATCATTTCTTATATTATTTGCCAAACCAATTCCTAATCCCGTAATAAATGGCTGTTGACTATGACCGACTCACAATTTATCAATCCCAATGAAGACACCCGTATCAGTTTTGGCAGCCTTGTAAAGCTGCACTTTGAAGTATCACTAGAGAACGGTACGATGATTGATTCTACCTTTAGCCGTGATGCGCCTGTGACGCTCACCATTGGTGATGAAAGTTTGTTACCTGGCTTTGAGCAGGTATTAATGAACCTGCGCGCAGGTGACACGCGCTCTGCCCACCTTGAGCCGGAGCAGGCATTTGGCGATTGGAATCCTGACAACATCCAACATTTCAGCCGTACTCAGTTTGCGTTAATCGCTGATAATCCAGAAATCGGCATGATGGTAGAGTTCGAAGACAAAGGCAAAAACACGCTGCCGGGTACGATTAGTGCACTCGATGACGATCAAGTCGAAGTGGATTTTAACCATCCCCTTGCCGGACAATCCCTGTTATTTAAAGTAAAAATCTTTAAAGTTACCCCGCCTGGTGTCACTGGTATAAAGCTCATGTAATCGCTTGAAAAACTGTCAGCTATAAAAATACATTTACAAAGGACATTCATATGCAATATCAAATGTTGCCACAACTCAATGAAAAAGTTTCTAAGATTTGTTTAGGCACGATGACATGGGGACAGCAAAATACCGAGATCCAAGCACATGAACAAATGGACATGGCGCTAAGCGAAGGGGTGAATTTTTGGGACACGGCGGAAATGTATCCATCGCCGCCAGATAAAGACAAGCAAGGCGATACTGAACGCTTCATGGGCACATGGTTTAATAAAACCAAACAGCGCGATAAAGTTATCCTTGCTAGCAAAATATCGCCGATGGATTTTTTGCGTGATGGGCAAACGCGTTTTAATGCCGAACATATTAGCAGCGCCATCGATGGCAATCTTCAGCGTTTGCAGACCGATTATATTGATATTTATCAGCTCCATTGGCCTGAACGCCAAACAAATTTTTTTAGTCAACTTGGCTATACCGAAGAGATGGCATCGCAACCATTAGATGATTTGACACCATTTCTAGAGACCATTCAAGCGTTAAATGATGAGATTAAAAAAGGGCGTATTCGCGCTTATGGACTATCGAACGACACCGCTTGGGGACTGATGCGCTATCTATGGGAGGCTGATAAAAATGGTTTGATCGCTCCTATCACGGTGCAAAATCCTTATAGTTTGCTAAATCGCTTATATGAAGTCGCTATGGCCGAGATTACGCACCGTGAAAATGTAGGTCTATTGGCTTATTCACCGCTTGGCTTTGGTGTCTTATCTGGTAAATATCTCGATGGCAAACGTCCAGCGGGTGCGCGTCTGACGATGTATGATCGCTTTGCGCGCTATACCAATGAAGAAGCGCTATCAGCCACTGCTCAATACGCCAAAATAGCGGCAGATGCAGATTTAGATATGGCACAGATGGCACTAGCTTTCGTTAACTCACGCTCATTTGTTACCAGTAACATTATTGGCGCTACTACAATCGAGCAGCTAAAATCCAACATCGATAGTATCCATTTAACCTTAAGCTCAGAAATATTAGAAGCGATTGAAGCCGTGCATACACAGCATCCCAATCCATCACCTTAGTTTGATATAGGTAAAGCATTTATAAATTAATGTTTGAGTATTTAGTAAACAAAAAAGGCGCAAATCGCAGTTATAAACTGAGCGATTTGCGCCTTTTTTATTAGAGCGTGTTAAATATTCGAAACTATTAAGCTGTCAGCGCTTAAACTTTAGCGACTTTCGTTAAGACTCGCGAATGCAGTTCCGCCAAACCTTCTTGCATACGGGCTTGTAACAAATCCGTCAATTCACTTTTGCTCAACCCTTTAGGATCTATTGGCTCCAGTGGCAATACATAGGCGGTCACATCTTTCGTATCGAGCACCTTTTTTATGCTCTCTTTCATCGTAAGCTTGCCATAGTAAGGCAACTCTTCACTTAACGTGCCGTCTTTATTGACGTAAGCAATTACCAGCGGGCGTACGGGCACGTCAGCATCTATGGCAGCTTGTAGCAAAGTACCATGAATACGTTTGATTTTTTTGCCATCGGTGGTGGTCGCCTCAGGGAAGAATATGACCGAGAAACCTTTGGTCAAAAAACTGGCAATTTGGGCGGCGACCGACCCTGCATCACCAGAACCACGCTCAATAAATACCGTGCCTGCTGCATGAGCCAGCTTACCAAATACAGGCCATTCACCGATTTCAGCTTTGGATAAGAAAAAAGCAGGACTCAGTGTTCCCACCACAGGGATATCCATCCATGACACATGATTGGATACCCATAATCCGTGGTGCTGCTCTACCCGCTCGACTGCCACAACCTTGACGCCAAAAGAGCCTGCCATTTTGCGGCAAAAGGCTTGAATATAGCGTGGCAATTTTTCGCGTGGGGGCTGCTTAAATGCGCCAATACGTTGGGCGGCGCGCAATCCACCAGCGATAGTGGTGGTCATGCCAGCAATTTGTTTGCCGCGCCCCAACTGTTGTCTGAGTGAGAAGCCTGACTTAGATTGGCTCATCTGTGTCCCTCGTGGTTAAAAACTTATGATTATATATCGTAAACAAGCGCCATGAGTATAACAAAATTTATTCAGTCAGTGACGATTTGTTCACTGAGTTGCTGTTTATTTAACCAGTTCTGCTGCGTTCACTGATTTGCCTATTGCTTTCATTTACGCTGTAACATAAAACCATCGTTAATTGTGCTATAACGCTTTAATATTAACTGATGAGACCACATATATATGGTCATATGAACGCTATATCGACGTTTACTGAATGGATAATAGCGATATATTTACTTTATTAAATAGGTGATACTCTTTGGATTATTTTGAAAGACACGAAGGTGGCGAGCGCGCCATTATAGTACATTTAGACATCCGTCAAATTCAAGATCCTGATGATTTAGGTGAATTTGAGCTGTTAGCAGACTCAGCAGGGGCTGATCGTTTGGCTTTAGTCACAGGCTCACGCCAAAGACCCGACGCCAGATACTTCGTTGGTAGCGGTAAAGCAGAAGAAATAGCAGAATTGGTACGCGAACATGATGCGGATATCGTCTTATTCAACCATAGCTTATCGCCATCACAAGAGCGTAATATTGAAGCCTTGGTTAAATGTCGCGTACTGGATCGTACGGGTTTGATATTGGATATTTTCGCGCAGCGTGCCCGTACTTATGAAGGTAAGCTACAAGTAGAGCTGGCGCAGCTCAACCATTTATCGACGCGTTTGGTACGAGGTTGGACGCATTTGGAGCGTCAAAAAGGCGGTATTGGTCTACGTGGTCCCGGCGAAACCCAGCTTGAAACCGATCGTCGATTGCTACAAGTGCGCGTGAATCAGCTTAAAAGCAGAATCGAGAAAGTCAGACAGACACGTGCGCAAGGTCGAGCCCGTCGCCAAAAATCAGATGTGCCGACGATTTCGCTTGTCGGTTATACCAACGCTGGTAAATCGACACTATTTAACCGCTTGGTCGACGAGAATATCTATGCAGCGGATAAACTATTTGCCACGCTAGATCCTACTTTACGCCGTTTAGACTGGCAGGGCGTTGGTCGTGTTGTTTTAGTCGATACGGTAGGTTTTGTCCGTCATCTGCCGCATGAGTTGGTCGAATCCTTTCATGCGACATTAGAAGAAACCTTGGAAGCAGATTTATTGCTACACGTTATCGATTCTTCTAGTGAAGATATGCATGAGCAAATTCAAGCGGTCAAAGACGTATTAGCAGAGATTGATAATGATGTACCAGTGCTCAATGTCTACAACAAGATTGATTTGACAGATGAGCCTGCACATATTGGTTATGCTAGCGAAGGACAACCCAATCGCGTCTATGTTTCTTCTAGAGAAAACCTAGGTATGGAAGAGTTGTCGTTAGCCGTCCAGCAGTTACTTACTGGTACACTCACCACCTTTGAGTTGACCTTACCTTATCATGCAGGTCAGTTAAAAAACGCCTTATATGAGCTGGGTGTTATTCAGGAAGAGAGCTACGATGACAGTGGTCATGAGTGCTTAACAATTCGCTTGCCAAGCGATACGCTAAGACAGCTACTGGGTCAGGCCAATTTAGAGCCTTTAGATGTACTGCCATTAGCACAAGCCACATTATTGATGCCAGTACTTGAAGACTTCGAAAGGCCTGATGAGGTTGAAGAGCCGACGATGACCGAGGCAGAAGAAAAAGCGTTTGATGAGTTTGATGCGCTGAATTCTGAAGCCGCTAAGTCAGAGGAATTAGCAGTAGAAGCGGAAACTCCTGACTTAAAGATATAAATGACTGAATCTGTAAAATAACTTTATAAAAGACAAAAGGATGATATCCATTGATATCATCCTTTTTTTTGGCACATAGCATTAAATTTGGGGCTTTCCGATCACCAAAACGCGCTACCATAGCCTATGTCGTTCAAAGTGAGCACAAGGTAGCCTGGCGCAAATGATACATTCATTATAGTAAGCGAGCTTAACACTGTTGCTATTTATAATCGCACTGACGATATGCTATAAGCTTTATTAGTTTGCCTACTCTCTATATAATCATCGGCTATAGGTTCAACCAATATTCATATCATTGATAGATAGAACACACTCATTAGAGTGCGGTTACCTATTTTGTGGCTCCCATCCTATCTATTTCTAAATCGGCCAGTATTTCTTATGAAATCTACTCATTCCGCCCATTTGCCGCTATGGCTTGCCTTAATCCTGACACTCACGATGGTCATCGTGGTTCGTGAATCAGCCGTTATCATCTGTCAATTAGCAGGAATAGAAAAGGCTGCCAACATCGTTGGATTGGTCGCCATGTTCTTTATTTTGATGGCATGGCGATTACTTAAAGGGCTGCCCAGTTGGCTCACCCAAGCCAGTAACACTTTATTGGTGGATAGCGGTTTTGCTTTTTTGCCCGTGTCTGCAGGTGCAGGCTTACTGCTATTTGCTTTAGGTGATGAGCTTTGGGGCGTTATGCTGACGATGATTATTAGCACACTCATACCGCTTTGGGGACTTGCCATACTTGCCAACCGTTCGCTCAATCACGATGTTAGCATCGATAGCACCACCGTTGAAGAGCACAAAGGACAGCTATGAGCTGCATGAACAAGGAAATGCAATGATTTTTGATAACGTGTTTGTGGCAACCTTTGCGGCGATATTATTAACGCTAATCGCCCATGTGACTGCTCGTGTACTGGCACGTAAGCTCTCATGGCTGCCGATGGTGATTACGGCGTTGGCGCTTGTTCTCTTATTTTTGTTTATCCTACAATGGGATTACAACGATTATTACGATGTTGCCAAGCCTGTATTTGATCACTTATTGGGATATGTCACCGTACTGTTGGCAGTACCATTAGCAGCAATGAACTTTAAAGGTCTGCCAGTCAAAAAGCTTACTCTCATAGTTATCCTTGCAAGCGTGGTTGGTGCATTGCTACCGATGTCATTGGCTTATTTATTTTCATTAAGTCACGACACCATACTCGCTTTCGCAACGCGTTCAGTGACCACACCCATCGGTCTGAGTGTCGCAGATTTAATTAAAGCACCACTAGCCATGGCGAACTTAATTATTATTGTCTCAGGGCTTATCGGTGGTACTTTGGCGCGCTTTTTATTTCGCGGTATCGATGATGACCGTGCCAAGGGCTTAGCACTTGGATTGGCAGCGCATGCTTTTGGTACCGTCGAAGCATGGCAAATTAGCCACACTGCTGGGCGTTATGCGGCATTTGGATTGGCAGTAAACGGGCTGGTCACCGCCGTTTGGGTGCCTATTTTTATCAGTGCACTTTCTATATAACCCTGTTCAAAGCAGTTTTCAGTGCTTTGAACAGCTTTTATTTCTCATGATTCATTCATTGCCACAGCCAGAATATTCACGTACCACATACGCCTAAAAATAATAAAACCGATACTCAATCAACGTACTCAAAAACGGTAGTGTGTTGATTTTTTTACAAATTAAAAATGACATTTATACTTTGTACTGATAATCGTATGCGTCGAAAAGTTATTATATGTTATAGTAAGCAACTATTATTTTTTGTATCCAATGCGAGTGGTTTCTAGTTAGACGTGGTTTTTGCTAGGGTGCTATATCGTTTACAGCGATAAAATCCTACCAGCACGATAACCGCTTAAATGCGCAGAACGACGCGCCTATAGGCAAAGCAATTTGCTATTACTCGATGAAAAGTGATAACCCTATGATAAATGTTACAACCTTAGTGACTCGCTGCTTGTCTCCTCTTCTATTAATTGTCATTACTAGCTCACTTGCCTTTTCTGTTACTGCTCACGCGGAGAGTATGTATATTAAAAAAAGTAACGACGGTCAGATACTACTTACCAATCGCAGTGAACCTAGTGGTAACTTTAATAAGTTTACTAAAACAGTCAAAGTTACCCATTATAAAAAATCCAAAATGTATGATGGCAGTGGCGATAGCTATGGTAGTAGCTCTGCCAGCAGTAGCGGAAGCCGCAACTCATACGACAGTTATATTCGCGCCTCAGCTCAGCGTCATGGCGTAGATCCTGGGCTTATAAAAGCAATGATGCATAGCGAATCCGCATTTAACCCAAATGCACGCTCACCTGTTGGCGCACAAGGTTTGATGCAGCTAATGCCAGCGACTGCGCGACGCTTTAAAGTCAGCAACCCTTGGAACCCTGCAGATAATATCGAAGGCTCTGCTAAATACATTGCATGGCTGATGAAGCGTTTTAATAACAACGTAGAATTTGCGGTTGCGGGCTACAATGCGGGTGAAGGTAACGTTGATAAATATAACGGCATCCCGCCTTTTAAAGAAACCCGTAACTATGTCAAAAATGTCATGAGCCGTTACCATAGCTTGTATAAAAACGACTCAGGGCTATCAGGCAGTACCATGAACGCTAGCAATCAAATCGCCAATCCTAGTCTCAGTAGCGGCTTACAAAACGTCAGCTATGGTACCAGCAGTAATAGCAATAGTGCCAGCTATGCCAACTCAGCATATGATGCGCTACGCTAAAATGAAGACTATATGAACCGTTGAATCCAAACGTAAAAAAGCCCGTTAATATAATTAACGGGCTTTTTTGTGATAAGAGGCTTTATCTATTCATTCATAATCTATCTTGTCATATTTTTTTGAGTTCGATACAAGATTAATAATAAAGCTGATCGGCGAGTACCAAACCAAAAAGTTTAGCACTCACCATTCTTCTTAGCAAAATTTAAAAATTACTTGTTAGCCAGTGCTTGTGTTGCAGCAACTTCAGCAGCGAAATCTTCTTGCTTTTTCTCGATGCCTTCACCAACTTCTAGACGTTTGAAAGCAAGTACTTTTACGCCTTCAGCTTTTAGTACATCACCAACTTTCTTCTCGTTGTCCATAACATATGGCTGACGTAATAAAGTCACTTCTTCTAAATACTTACGTAGGCCACCTTCGATCATTTTTTCAACGATGTTATCAGGCTTGCCAGACTCACGAGCTTTTGCTTCGATGATGTCTTTTTCGCGTGCTAATAAATCAGCATCTACACTTTCGTCATCAACCGCAACTGGGTTAAACGCAGCGATATGCATGGCAAGGTTTTTGCCAGTATCTGCGTTGCCGCCTTCAAAAGATACCACAACACCGATACGTAGACCATGACGGTATGAAGCAAGGTTGCTACCTTCTAATACTTCAACGCGGCGTACTTGGATATTTTCGCCGATTTTTTGTACCAAAGATACACGAGCTTCTTCAACAGTCTGACCATTGCCATATGGCAATTCAGCGATAGCAGCTACGTCAGTCACATTGTTTTCTAATGCAATGTTCGCTACTGCTTCTGCAAATGCCGTAAAGTTTTCGTCTTTTGCAACGAAGTCAGTTTGGCAGTTTACTTCTAACAAGAATGCTTTGTTGTCGCCTTGAGCGATGATGATAGCGCCATCAGCTGCAATGTTACCCGCTTTTTTAGCTGCTTTGGCTTGACCAGATTTACGTAGGTTATCAATGGCAGTTTCTACATCGCCGTTTGACTCTTCTAACGCTTTTTTACATTCCATCATGCCAAGACCAGTACGGTCACGCAATTCTTTTACCATTTTGGCAGATACTTTTACTTCTGACATAAGAGTTACCTTTTATTATGTATGGGAGTGCTTAATTTCTATGAGATATATCTTTGCTATCTATTGGTACTATATCGCTCTTATAGTAACGGAAGCACTCATGGTTGATCGTGATAACAGACATCATTGTAATGACAGATATTGTGCATCACGAGGGCATATATAAGCGATAATACTCGCTTATTAACGAGTGTTCCATCAACAATAAGGCATGACGAGTAAAACTACATCATGCCTATTGTGAGCTTATACGTGTGAGCTTATACGCTGTTAATAACGTTATATGGATGCAGATAGTGTGACTATCAAGCTATCCTTACAAAGTTAAACCTTTGGGGTCAGCCAATTATTCTGCTGGAGTCGCTGCTTCTTCTGCTTTGGCTTCAACTGGTGCTTCTTCAGTAGCAGGTGCTTCTTGCTCAGCTTTGCCGCCCGCTTGAGTCTGTGCGTATTCTTTACCAGCGATAATCGCATCAGCCATAGAAGTCACATACAAGGTCACAGCACGGATAGCATCATCGTTTGCTGGGATGATGTAATCAACGTTATCTGGGCTAGAGTTAGTATCAACGATACCGATAACTGGGATACCTAGATTTTTAGCTTCTTTGATAGCAATCGCTTCATGATCTACGTCTACAACGAAGATTGCGTCAGGTAGGCCGCCCATATCTTTAATACCGCCTAGTGAACGCTCAAGTTTTTCCATATCGCGAGTACGCTCTAACGCTTCACGCTTAGTAAGCTTGGCGAAAGTACCGTCTTCTGCTTGTTTTTCTAGCTCTTTTAGACGGTTGATTGACTGGCGAAGTGTTTTCCAGTTAGTCAACATACCACCTAACCAGCGATGGTCAACGTATGGCATGCCAGCGCGTGCTGCTTGCTCAGCGATGATACCGCTTGCTGCGCGTTTAGTACCAACAAACAATACTTTGTTTTTCTTAGCAGCTAAGCCGTTAACGTAAGTCAATGCTTCGTTAAACGCTTTTACTGTGTGCTCAAGGTTGATGATATGAATCTTATTACGAGCACCAAAAATGTATGGTCCCATTTTTGGATTCCAAAAACGTGTTTGGTGACCAAAGTGAGCGCCGGCTTGTAGTAAGTCGCGCATTTCGATTTTGGTTGGATTCTTTGTAGACATGTGAAATTCCTATTGGTTGGGTTATGCCTCCACATCACAAAAACTGCCTATCTAGCGACACGCATCTGCTAACGGTTAATGCTTATTGTGGCAGCACTAACTTTTTGCAAATTAATCAAGTCGCCAAACACCCAGCAATTTTTTGCCATGATGTGTGTGTCATTGGTTGATGGGTTGGTTTAAAAAATTGAGCTATCATTTGAACGTAAAAATACGATGTGATAAAAAATAGCTGGGCTGTATTTTATCATATAATGCTTAGCGACTGCTAGCGCTATTATGCTGTTTAAGTAGATGATAACGCATAAAAAAACGACGCATTAACGTCGTTCTTTATACTGAATAAATGAGCAGCTGTAGATTAAGCGATACAGATACCAATGACCGCTTTATACCCACGCCACGTAAATGGTGTGACGTAACTTTGGCGATCTTTTGGCAAATAAGACACGCTTGGTGCGCTCTCAACAATATGCGGCGGCGAGATAATAAACTCTGAGCCAAACTCAGTACGAGCATTACCAGAGATAGTGTTGGCCATCTCACCGAGCAGATCCTTCATCATCGTGATCGATGAGTCAGGCTCGCCCATCACTTTTATGACCTCTCGCAGCATCACGCTTGGTGCACTCACATACACACAGCCTTCCAGAGGCCCTGATATCTCGATAACGCCGCTATAATCATAACCAACAGCACTCTTGTTATGATTTAAATAAGGGGTATCAATGGACACTTCCGAGCCATCAATTTGTGCAAAAAATGCATTGATCGAGCTCAGAAACACACCCAATTTTTCTAATTTAACCATAATATATTAATATCCATCTTTATGACGCGGTGGCAGCAACGTTAATCCTGCAAACAGACCACAATCTCGCCTATCTGCGAGTTCCAAGTGATGGGAATGATAAAAGAACGCTCATCATTCGGCAACACAATACTTTGTGGAGAGCCTTTAAATACAAACGGCACAGAAATATGGAACTCTGAGCCAAACTCTTTACGCGCGTTACCAGCGATTGTATTGGCCACTTCACCAGCCAAATCGATGTAGTTTTCATCGCTTTTATCCGTTTCACCCATGCTATCTAGTATAGCGGACAATAACTGACGGGTTGCCGAAAAATACACCACGCCTTTTTGTCCACCCGATATACCGATCACACCCGTATAATCATGGACTTTTGGCTGTTTATTCTCTAACAGATATGGGGTGTCAGCGACAAGCTCCTCGCCCCCAAACTGATTAAAATAATTACTAATAATACTTAAAAAAATCTGTAGCTTTTGTTCTTTCATAATGACATCTACTTAAGTCGTTGAATGGTTTAGTCTTGCATTAGCTCATACAAAGACTCTACAAGCTCTTCTTCTGAAAAAGGCTTGCACAAAAATCCGCTGGCACCCAACGACAATGCTTCAATGCCAGTGGCTTTATCAGACAGTGCTGACACCACTAAAATACGTACTTCAGGGTCAATCGCAATGATTTTCTCAATGCATTCAAGTCCGTCCATTTGCGGCATGGTCAAGTCCATGGTGATTACATCAGGACGATGGACATTGAACTTTTCAATGGCTTGGACGCCACTGGTTGCCGTCGCAACCAGCATAAACTGCCCTGAATCGTACGCGCGTTGAATACGATTTCTAATAATATTTGAATCATCAACAATCATTAACTTATGCATAACTGATCTATTACCTTTAATGAAGTGCTTGTCATCCTTGACAATATACCTGCTGTTTCTAATTAAGCTTTTGGTAAAGTAATAACAAACCGTGTCATCTGACCAAATTCGCTGTTTACGTTAAGCTTGCCATCATAATCTTTTACTTTTGCTTTAATGATATCGAGACCGACACCACGTCCGCCATCTTCATCTGCATGTTCTTTGGTAGAGAAACCCGAAGAAAACAGTTGTTTGAGCAGCTCGCTTTGACTGAGCTGACTGGCTTCTTCTGTACTAAAACGACCATCACTGCTTAACTTGGCACGAATGCTGTCATAATCAATACCTTGACCATCATCTTGCACCATCAGCATGAAATCTGAGCCGTTGTCTTTTAGTTCTAAATCAATCGTCCCAACCGCAGTCTTACCAATCGAATGACGAACACTTGGCGCTTCAATGCCATGCACCACGGCATTACGTAGTAGCTGAATGCTAATCTCTTTAATCGGCTTTACCAGATGCGCTGGTATGTCCGCTTGCATCAGCGTATTACTCTTTAGCTCTACTTGCTTACCTTGTCTTGCGGCAATATCTTTTGCAAATGCTTTATAAAAAGACAGATGGTCATCAGTTGCTTCATTATCTAGGTCAATATCCTGACCAATATCAGTATCCATGCTACTGATTGAAGGATTTGATGTCTGACTGTCAGTCACTACCGTTTTTGACATACTGTTTTGAGCACTATTGTCATCTAACCCATTTGCAGTTGGTGCAGTCGCTGGTGCTGAACGGTTAATACGCTCGCCCAAGGTTGCGATGGTATTTGATAGGCTTAATAAGTCATCCAAATGTACGGCCAATGGCAAGAAATCGTTACCAGATAATTGACCTTGGTTTTGCAATGCGTGCAGTTTGTCTTCTGCATCTGAGGCAATTTTAGTAAAGCTGTGCAGTTTTAGCGCAGATGCCTCACCTTTTAAGCTATGCATTTCGCGATAGATGGCTTTTAGTTTGCCCTCAAGCTCGTATTGAGAGCTACCAGGATTTTTCAAGATATTGTTCATCTTCTCAATGTGCATCTGCGTATTATCAATAAACTCATTAATGATTTTTGGATTTACATTTAGAATCGTGGTGAGCATCTCAATCTGCATATCATTTTGCGAGCGCTCTTTTTCTAGACGCTGCTCTAAATATACGGCATCTGATACATCGTTGACGTTGACCAAAATACGGGCAATGTCTTTGTTGTCATAAACACGTGAGAACTTGAAGTCTAAAAAGCGATTATTCTGTGCTTTATCACCAGCATTGTTGTGTAGCATGACTTTGTGCAGTGGATTGAGAGAATCTACCAATTTTTCTTTAACGCGTGGATTGTAAAGCTGCTCAATAAATTGCTGTGTGGTTTTCAGATCTTTATCAGAAATACGCCCACGTAAAACGTTGGTAAAGTTCTCTCCTGACAATCTGTCCTCACCGATAATATCATTCAGTGCGCGAGAATGCTGCTGACCAATATTCAAGTCTTTATCAAGTAAGAATAGACCCGTATTTACCGTCTCCATAATCTCTTGCGTCTCGCGACGAGCAGCGAACGCTTCAGCATCGGTTTCACGTAAACGACGTACAAAGAAGAATACAAAGATTAGAAAGTAGGTAAAGATGGCGGCAACACCAAGTACCTGAATAAGACGAATGGTCGTCGCTTGGCGTTCGGCACTATTGAAAACATCTTTGGTCAAATTGTCTAACGAATCGTTAATCAATAGACTTGACGTCTTGGCTTGTTCAACGGCTTGGGTCAGATCATCTTCAGAGGAAACCATAATATTATCAGCATCTTTGAGATATGCTTGAATCTTAGGCTCTAACGCTTTCCACTGCTCATTAGCCGCGGTAATGTTTACTTGTGCGTTGCTGTCAATCTTTGGCAGATCATAAGTTTTGCCATCAACGTCAGTGATCGTTGCACCTTGCTCAATAGCAGCAATAGAGCTGGTAATCAACGCCGTATTTTCCTCCAAACGCTCCAAAACGCGCTGAATATGTGGAGAGTTCGTATCTTCTCCATAGCTATTATCTAAATCGAATAAATCTTTAATTACCGCCTGCGCGCTATTAGCGACTTGGTTGGTTTGGTCAATTAACGCGGTATTTCTTTCTAATAAGTTTGAGGTATAGAACGTAAAGGCTAACAAAGCACCGATGAGCGATAAAAATAGTGCAATTGAAATGATCAGACCTTGATAGCGCTTATTGTCAACATTGGGAGTGGTTGCCATCTTCAGAATTCCTTAGTTCAATTGCGTAGTATTAGTATCAGAATTGCTCTTATCAGCAGATGCAGGTACAGCCTCACCTAACCAGCGCTCTTCAATTTCCTTAAATGTCCCTTTTTCTTTCAGTTTAGCAATACCCTCATTAACCGTATTAATCAACTGAGTATTTTCTTTTGCCATTAATACGACTTGTTGCGCTGAAGGTGCGTCTGCCGCTTCATAAGGTACAATCTTCACTTTATGTTCTGGATAACCTTTTATGATGTACTGCAGCACTGGCATGTCGTATAAGAAAACATCAGTCTTACCTTGCACTAAGTCCTGATAAGCCAAAAATGCAGTAGATCTTGAAACCAACTCAACCGAGCTACCCATCTGTTTCAGAGTATCTTCTTCTTTAGAACCTGCCAACGTACCAGTTTTTAGACCCTTTATATCGTTTAAGCCTTTGATATCAAACTTACCTTCCAAGTACATGATGGTAGCTGGGTTAAAAAAGTAAGGCGTTGATAGACCGTATCTTACTGCGCGATCATCTTTATAAGAGATACCAGAAATAGCTAAATCACGTTTTCCTGACTCCACACTATCGAACATATCTTGCCAAGTTTCTTTATAAAACTCGACCTTAAAGCCTTGCTCCTCGCCGATAGCTCTAATGGAATCAACGTCCGTGCCCTGCATATTGCCATAGTCATCTTGAAACGAGAAAGGTGGTAAATCACCCGTCATAGCGACCTTTAATGTTGGTGCCGTATCAGGCAAATTACTGACAAAATTATCTTTGTTTTCTGTTACTGGCGTACCAGTCGAATTGGCATTTTCTTGAGTGGAAGAGTTACCGCAGCCAAACAGGCCAACACTCAATACAATTGGTAACACTCGATATAACTGCATCATAATTTACCCTTAAAGCTTCACGTGGTTGTACATATTAATTAATGACAATCTAGCAAGGTTAGGTAATATCTTCACAATACTTACTTACAGAAAGTTACGTTTGATAATACTTGCCTAACTTTATGATTGCAATAATTATGTTTAGTTATTACGTACAATTTGTTATATATGGCAAATAAAGGATATTAAGGGCATACATAAGTCTATCTATATGACTGAAAACTTGTAATATGTCCTTGTTTTATGCGCAGTCTTATGCAAAAAATAAAATAAAAAGTACAAAAAAAGCATCCCTACATAATTAATGTAAGAATGCCTTTTAAGAATGCCTTTTAAGATTCTAGTGCAAAAAACTATAAAGCTTCTGGCTTACTCCGCATCGTCCAGATTTAAATTACGATCTATCTGCCAAATTAAAAAACAGCCAAGACTCATTAACGCGAACATCGCAATACCAATTTTGAGTACGGGATTAACTGGAAATAGGTTTAATAATAATCCACCAAAGATACCGACTGAAAACATGAGCGAGCCTTGTAGCGCACTTGCCATGCCCGCTCGGCGTTTTTGAAAGGCCAGCGCAATAGCAGAAGCATTTGGCTGAGTAAGACCTAAGCCTGCGATACAGAAGAAAATACAAGCCAGCACCAGTGGAAGCCAAGCATCAGTACCCAAAAATAGACCTATTACAAATAGCACGCCTGCAGAAATAACCTGCATCATCGCACCAAAGCGCAAAATACTCAAAATACGAAAGCGATTGGTGAGCCACTGATTCAGCTGAGTCAAACCCACAAAACCAGCAGCATTCATCCCAAATAGCCAAGCGAAGTGGGTTGCGGATACCCCATAGGTATCCATAATTAGCTCAGAGGCTGAACTGATATAAACAAACATCGCCCCCATCAGCAGGCCGCCACCAATCGCTGGATAATTGAACGTCGGGTCTTTTAATAAGTCCCAGTACTGACTCAGTACTTCTCTTGCAGGACGTACATTACGATTTTCTTCCGTCAACGTTTCAAAGAAGAAAAACTTTGTGAGTAATAAATTCAACGTGCCAAAAGCAGCCAAAAACCAAAAAATAGAGTGCCAGCTAAAAAACTGTAGAAATAGCGCACCAAGCGATGGGGCTAATATCGGCGCTAAACCCATCACCAAAATCATAATAGAAAAGGCTTTTGCGGTTTGCTTAGCAGTCAATCGATCGCGAATCGCGGCACGAGTGACCACCGCGCCAACACACGCACCAAGCGCTTGCATCGTCCGTCCAACAAACAATACATACTCGTTATTAGTAGTCGCACAAACAATGGAGGCGATGACATATAGCGTCATACCGATATATAAAGGCTTAACACGACCGACACGATCACTAAATGGTCCATAAAATAACTGGCCAAATACCAAGCCTAAAAAATAAGCAGGAACAGAATTGGCCATAAAGGCTGTAGATACGCCAAAGTCATCTGCCATAGATGGTAATGCAGGCAGATACATATCAATAGACAATGGCCCCACTGCCACGATAAGTCCAAGCATCATAATCCATGCAACAGGCAAATCAGCAGAGCGTACGCGCTCAGAAGCAATGGGTCGATTGGGTAGAGAGGATTTTGGAGCAGACATATTCAGACCATTTTATATAGAGTGTATTGAATCGTTATAAAGGTTCAATACACCCTAGTGATTGTTATTGTATTATTCAGGCTTCCATTGTCTTTAATATTTAGTCTTTACTCAATACTGAAAACAAGGGTCATTGCCACCATTAGTGCACATTTGCATGCAGCGGCGCAAGTGGATAGTGATATATCGTACTATCCCCTCACATTTCAATAGAGGTATGACGTGAATAAAACAAACAATAACAACTAAAAACAATCACAATAATTTGTCAAAATAGGTCTGAGCGTTAGCATAGCGGCATAATTAGTAAAAGATATTTAGCGGAACTGGCGCTTGCCAAATGCCGTACTGGCTTGCTTGGCTTTTCTTAAAGCAAGCTTGCGATTACGACCGAGCATCATTTTAAGCTGCCATACTTTTTCTTTATATAAAGTAGTGGCTGGCTGCTGGAACATAGCATTGACCACACGCTTACTCGCCAACACCGCATCAGGAGAGCGCTCTGCAAATTCAGCAGCGAGCTTTTGCGCCTGATCAAGTGGCGCTTCATTGCAATGGCTGACAAGACCCAATGCTTTGCCCTCACTGGCAGTCACGATACGCGCACTCATGGCAAGCTCTTTTAGCACATCTTCACGTACCACGCCAAACGCCGATTGCGTCAAACCCATGTCTGGTACCAGCCCCCACTTAGCTTCCATAATAGACAGTTTGCAATCTGGATGACTGATGCGCACATCGCAAGCCAGCGCTAGCTGAAGCCCTGCACCGATACAATAGCCTTCTAATACAGCAATGACCGGTACAGGCACATCGCGCCATACCAGACAAACTCGCTGGAACGAGCTCTGCCATGGCTTTACCAGCTCCCAAACGGCGAACGCTTGATTTTTCGGATGATTTAAATCACCCAAATCGATGCCCGCACAAAACGTGCCTTCAGCACCATTGAGAATCACCGCACGTATCGTTTTGTCTTTACCAATGCTTTCTGCGACAGCAATCAATTCTTTCACCACTTTAAAGCTCATGGCATTTTTTTTGTGTGGGCGATTTAAGGTTACCGTAAGTATATTGTCAGTCATACTAACTTGTAAGGTTTCATATTGGTAAGTGGCAATCGCGTTCATAACAATCCTTATTCATGAATAAAATAGAAATGGCATCTAAATATGATGCCGATACGTCTAAAGCTGATGGCAACAATATTAACAGCCTTGTTACGACGCTACCTCATCAATAACTGACTGCAACGATTCGATTCACCATTTATGTCATAAAACCATCATCTCTAAATCATTTTCCACGTCATATCATTTTCACTCAAACGATGATAATTGAGCTGAGGATAGGCTGACAAATCTAGCGCCTGCAAATTATTTAACGCTGTTATTAATGCGGCATAATATGGCTCAAGCATAGCAAACTGCGCAGGGGTGGTGTGTTGGACATTCAGCAAGCATTTATCTTCTAGGTCTTGACTGGCCTGACGTAATTGCGGCACACCAGTATAACGACTGCCGCCTAAGATGCGATGAGCAATTTGCGCTAGCATACTGCGATCACGGGCGTCCCACGCTTGCGTCAGCGCCTGCTTTTCATCATTGATCGTATCAAGCATCATAATGATAAGCTTGGCTGCCAAGTCGGGCTTATTCGCTGAGCGGGTCAACGCGTCTTGCCAATCTAAAATAGCAAACCCATCACTTTCGTTAGCCCCCAAAGAGTGATGGCTTAAATGGTGGTGACTGCTGTCCCAATTCTTCGTTTCTTGCGCATATGTGTGGGAATTTGTAGGCGTTACCACTCCATCGCGAGCACTATTTATCGGTGTTTCCGATGGCTTTAATAGTGGCGACTGTCCTTGTTTATGTAAGCGCAAGTTCTCATAGCGTGGCTGGGTGTCACGCGGTGTTTCGCGTCTATAATCCTCACGAGGTTGGCTGTCTCGCAAGTAATTATCACGAATTTTCTTCAATGATAAAGGACGCGTTATTTTTGGCTGATTGATTGTATTAGAATCGCTATGACGGTTATTTTCATCCCCTTTCACCATAGGATAGGCAATGGTTGTAGAGTCTGATGGCCACGTTGAATACGTTTCAGCCTCCCTATTCTGTAAATCAGTAGAGTGTGAGTTATCTTTTGACAAATCGATAACCTGCACATCAGTATTGTGCACATCCGTACTGTGCAGATTGGTATCAGGCAACGTTGTTAACTGCGGCATTGTCGTTGTGCGTCCAAGCCATTTTTGCAGTACTTGTAATAACTGAGGCTGGCTAATGGGCTTACCCACATAGTCATTAATGCCACTGGCGATCAGTTTGTCTCGCTCATCAGCCAAACCATGGGCAGTCAACGCAATAATCGGGATACGGCTATCATCATTTTCAATGTTGCGAATTTGTCTTGCGGCTTCATGCCCTGACATACGCGGCATTTGGATGTCCATGAATATTAGATCAATATGACCTTTATCCTGAGTAGCAACTTTATCGTCGGTATTCATCTCTTCATGAAGCGTACTATTTGATTTCTTGTTTACCTCATCGCGCGTTTCAGCTTTAGAGATTTGCGTTTTATTCGACAGACTTTGCTTATCATTCTTTGTGGTTTTAAGATTTTTGGTTTGTTGTTTGCTGATAATTTCTATGGCGTCAAAACCACTACTCGCTGTGATGACTTGGATGCCAAGCTCACTAAGTAATGCATCGAGCACCAACAAATTGGGCAGATGATCGTCGACTGCCAGTACCGTCACCCCTGTCCAGCGCGGTTCTTGCACGCTTTTTTTGGTACTGCGATTTTGGGTGTCGAGCATGGCATAAAGCTGTCTTTTGTCTAAAGGCTCATACAAAATATTGGCATGATAACGATTTAATAATGCTTGATCGGCAGCAACTTGATAACCAAATACCGCAAGCTTGCCTTGATAATGCAGACGAATTTGTTTGAGTAATGCCATCATATCGTCTTGGGTATCATCATCGACGATGACCCAATCCCAATAATTACCATACTCTTTTAATGACTCAAGTACGCCTGGTAAGGAATTGGCTTGGGTCAATTTAATCGGCAAATATTGCAAGCTGGCTTTGAGCACTTGGATAGAGGCGGTATGATTGATCCATACCAATACATTAAACTCATCGGTCTCACTCGCCAATGGAGCCAAGACTGGAAGCTCAATTGTCTGGCCAGTAGCGGCTTCTAACACATCGACATGTGCTGGCATCCGAAACCAAAACGTTGCGCCCTGATTGGCAATATTCTCTTGAGCGTTATCATGAAAGCCAATATCACCGCCCATTAGCCGCGTTAATTGCTTGGAGATAACGAGCCCCAACCCTGTGCCGCCATACTGACGAGTGATTGAAGGGTCGCCTTGGCTAAAGCTTTGGAACAGCATTTTTTGATCGGCTAAAGAGATGCCCTTACCGCTGTCTTGCACACTGATCATGAGATAATTATCACGATGATCATCCAAGCTGACACGCACTACCACATCGCCACTATCGGTAAATTTAATCGCATTGCCGACGATATTGGTCAATACTTGCTTGAGGCGTAGGGCGTCGCCATTGATGCGCATCGGCACATCATTATAAAACAGCACCGCCATGCGCAGACCTTTTTCTGCGGATACGGGCGAAAGCATATCGACCACATCATAAATAGTGTCATAAAGGTCAAACTCATGACGGTCAAGTACCAGCTTGCCCGCCTCGATCTTAGAGAAATCCAAAACATCGTTAACCAAGGCAAGCAAGTGTGCTGATGACTTACGTATGGTTTGCACGTACAAATCTTGTTCAGGATTCAATTCGCCATGCCTTGCCAGCAAATTGATAAAGCCATCGATACTGTTTAATGGCGTGCGCAGCTCGTGGCTAATATTGGCCAAAAACGCCGATTTGGCTTGGCTGGTTGAAATTGCCGCATCACGTGCATTACGAATAGAGATGTTTTGCATTTCCATCTCATCAAACGCAAGGCGCAAATCATCCTCGGTTTGCTCGGCATGGTCTTTTAACTCCTGAAAGCTTCTATGCAGGCGGCGTAGCGTTTTGACCAAGTCTTGCTGCAATAAGTTCAGCTCACCATCTGACTCAACAGGAATAGGCTGATACAGATTGTCGACATGGGTACGCTGCAACTGCAAACGTAGCTCATAAATTGGTGCTATCCAGCGCTTTGAATAAATATTTAAACTCAGCAATAAAATCAAAATGGTGAACAAGCCGGTAATCACTAACGCCATGGCGATACGGTAGCGGGCGATGTAGAGTGGTTCATTGTCCATATCGACGAGTAGCCACAGTTTTTGTCCTTCAAACTCCCCTAACACACTGCCATAAGCGGTTCCAATAGGCGTTGGTTGCTGCGATAAAAAATTCTTTTTTGTGTCTATTGCAGGCCATGCTTCGTTCAGTCCATAACCGACTGCGGCGAGCACTTGATTGCTTTCATTGATGATCGCAATACGCTGTACATGTTGCTCGGACTGCATACGACCCAGCTTATCTTGAATTTCCTCAAGCTTCGTGATGGTCGTTTGAGTGGCATCATTTGCTCTGATTTCGCCATCCACATTGGGTTCGCCGTCTGCTTGCTGGCGCTCTTGCGCCAACAGCTCAGGGATTAGCTCTGCAATCGCTGGGGTATAACGAATCAGCACCGCCTCCGCCAATACTTCTTGTTCGGAATTGCTGGCACGCATGGTCTCATAAAAGACCAAAATACCGCCCACCGCTGCCAAGATACAAATGGGTAGGAACACCAATATAATCAACTGGCCATACGCACTGCTAGTATCAAAACGTTTTTTGTATGCCATGCTAGCTTTACTCTCTACAGAAAATTGCACTATGAATCAATAGCGGCGGTAAGCGGTGTTAGCCAATCATAATTTTTTTAGGGGCTGTGCTCATTTCAAAGCTCTCCTCATTTCAAAGCTATCGTCATTTCAAAAATGATAACTGCATACCCATGATAAATTTAGTGATTCTTGTTCTTGCCGTACCTATATATTGCCATAACTATAACGCATTTCATCGATCATGGTGAGTGGCTATGATGCAAAGGCATTTTAACTGTCCAGCCCTTTTTAAACACCACTCATTTACCAAAATCTCTTGATGCCTTCAGCGTAGCCAAAAACAAAATGATATAATGACGCAACTTTTCATTTATTGCTATTTGGTTAAAGCGGTAGAAATATCATTAACGATCAAATTACTCACTTCACTCAATAGCAGCCGTATCAAGATATTTATTCAAAAATCAAAATGACAATTAAAAAATAAACGGTAATTAAAAATCAATTTTAAAAATTCGCAAGGATACTTTATGTCCGCAACGGCTATCTCCAACTCTAATTTCATTACTCAAGTTACCAAACTTGCTGATTGCGTCGGTCAGACGCCATTGGTTAAATTGCAGCGCTTACCTGAGCAAGAGCAGCTGACCAATGGTGCTGCGTTACTGGCCAAGCTTGAAGGTAACAATCCAGCGGGGTCTGTTAAAGATCGTCCTGCTTTTAATATGATTTATCAGGCAGAACAGCGCGGTGATATCAAAGCGGGCGACATGCTGATTGAAGCCACGAGTGGCAATACGGGTATCGCTTTAGCCATGGTCGCGGCGATGCGTGGCTATCCGATAACGCTACTGATGCCAACCAATTCAACTCAAGAGCGCAAAGATGCTATGATTGCGTATGGTGCGACGTTAATCGAGGTGGATGAAGGCATGGAAGCCGCACGCGATTTAGCGCTGCAAATGCAAGCAGATGGCAAAGGCATCGTATTGGATCAGTTTAATAACCCTGATAACAGTCAAGCCCATTACCTGACCACAGGGCCTGAACTATGGGCGCAAACCGAAGGTAAAATCACTCATTTTATTAGCTCAATGGGCACCACTGGTACTATTACCGGTGTATCGCAATACCTCAAAGAACAAAATCCAGATATCAAAATCATCGGACTACAGCCTGATGAAGAAGCTTCGATTGCTGGTATTCGCCGCTGGCCTGCAGCTTACATGCCGGGTATCTTTAACGCAGATTTGGTTGATGAAATCATGGATGTGGATCAGCGTATCGCAGAAATTTATATGCGCAAACTGGCGAAAACTGAAGGTGTTTTCGCGGGCGTTTCATCAGGTGCTGCAGCATGGGCTGCCGTACAAGTCGCTAAAGAAAACCCTGATGCCGTCATCGCCTTTATTGTCTGTGATCGCGGCGATCGTTATTTGTCGACGGGTTTATACAATATTAACGACGACAATATTGACGCCAGCAATGTCGATCGATAACCGCACATAAATTACCTAACGCACAGACAACCCTGCTCAGTTTAGTTGATTCAATCAGGATTTCTTATGTCACAAGCTCTACCATCCGACCCTATACTGGTCTTTGATATCGAAACTGTCGCTAATACCGATGCGGCGCGCCGTATCTATCCGCAATTGGCAGAGTTGAATGATGCAGATGCATTGAGCGCACTCACAGCGCTTCGAATACAAGAAGCTGGGCATGATTTTATGCGCTTGCCACTGCAGCGTATCGTCTGTATCTCAGCGTTATATATCAAAGATGGCAAGTTGTCGTTGTTCTCATTGACCGCTGATAAATTTAGTGAAAAAGATATTCTTGCCAAATTTTTTCGGGCATTTAGTGACCTTGAAAAACTGCCACAGCTTATTAGTTGGAATGGCTCAGGTTTTGATATTCCTGTACTGATATATCGGGCTATGCAATACGATTTATCAGCGCCATGGTTATTTGAAGAAGGCGAGCGCATCAAAAACATGCGCTTTGATAATTATGTCAATCGCTTCCACACCCGTCACCTTGATTTGATGGACAGATTTAGCCAGTACGGTGCCAGCCGCCGCGAAGCCATGGATATTGTCGCAAGCTTATATGGTCTACCGGGTAAAACAGCTGTCGACGGTAGTATGGTTGGTGAGCTTGTCAGCACTAATGACTGGCAAACGCTGTCTATTTATTGCGAGTCTGACGTCATGAATACATGGCTAATCTATTTGCGCTGGTTGCGTTTAACTGGGCAACTATCCTCACAAGATTTTGACGCTTGGCAGCAGCAGAGCTATGACTATTTAGTAAAATATACCCAAGCGGATGGTCATGCTCGCCATCAAGACTTCATCGCTGATTGGTCATCTGCGCCCACATCATAACAAATGAAGTTATATGAAGGCGCGTTATAAGACATCGCGTTTATCCTCATTTTTTTAGTTATTTATCATTTATTATTAAGGCAGGTTTATGCAACCCACCGATTCAAAAACGTCTACAACCTCTGATGTTACGCCAGCAACGAGCGAGACCCAAACGATTACTATTCCGCCTAATAAGAAAAAATCTAAACCCTCATCAAAGACACGCCGCCGCCTAAAGGATGCAGAACCTCTGCCCTTCACCATTGATGGTTTGTCGCATGATGGTCGCGGCGTTGCCGTTTATGGTAATGGTTTTGGTATAGACGATGGTCATGTCGAAGACAAACATGGCAAAAAAATCTTTGTAAGCTTTGCATTGCCGGGTGAAAGTGCCTTGGTCAAAATAACCAATAGCCGTGCCAGCTTTGAAGAAGGCGAGGCTGTCAGTATTACTGCCAACCCAAATTCTGAACGTGCCGTACCGCCCTGCCCACATTTTGGCGTCTGCGGCGGCTGTAATTTGCAACACTGGCAGCCAGACGGTCAAATCAACTTTAAGCAATCTGTATTGGCTGAAATGCTGATACACCAAGCCAATGTCACGCCTGATAACTGGCTTGCTCCAATAGTTGGTGATCGTCTTGGTTATCGTACCAAAGCACGATTGGGTGTGCGTTATGTCACCAAAAAAGAAACCGCGCTTGTCGGCTTTCGTGAGCGCTCAAGTAACTTTTTGGCAGAATTAAATGAGTGTCATATTTTAGATCCAAGAATTGGTTTTGAGATTGAAAACTTAAAAACACTGATTAGTACGCTAGAGAGCCGTAACAAGATTGCTCAGCTTGAGTTGGCCATGGGTGAGGAGATGCCTGAGCTGCCAGATGGCAATCAGCCCGTTGCCCTTATCGTACGCAACTTGGAGCCATTATCAGACGCGGATATAGAAAAGCTAAAAGTATTTTTTGCCGCACGCAACTGGCAGCTATATTTGCAGTCTAAAGGTGCGGACAGTATCCAGCGTATTGCATTGACTGCAGATGATGACATGAGCCAGCAATTTGGTCGTTTATATTACCAATTGCCAGAATACGATTTGACTTTCGAGTTTATCCCGACAGATTTTACCCAAGTGAACCTGTCCGTTAATCGTCAAATGACCAAGCTTGCTTGCGATTTGTTAGACTTAAAAGCAGGTGAACGCGTACTTGATTTATTCAGTGGTCTAGGCAACTTTAGCTTGCCACTCGCGCGCCTCGTTGGTGAGACAGGTTCTGTGGTTGGTGTTGAAGGCAGCGAAGCGATGACCGCACGTGCAGCCGATAACGCACGTCGTAATGGCATCAATAATACAGAATTTTATAGCCAAGATTTGACGCAAGACTGTACTGATAAACCTTGGGCAAATCAGGGCTTTGATGCGCTATTGATCGACCCGCCGCGTTCTGGTGCTTGGGAAATTATGCAGTACTTGCCGAAATTTAACGCTGAGAGAATCGTTTATGTCTCTTGCAACCCTGCAACCCTCGCCCGTGATACAAAAGCATTATTAGAGCAAGGCTATCGTCTGACTCATGCTGGCGTAATGGACATGTTCTGTCATACCGGTCATGTTGAGTCCATCGCTCGTTTTGAAAAAGTAGCGGTGTAATTCAATTTACGGTTAAGTGAGCGGTTCAGAGCATTAAATAGCCATGCTAAAGGTCACTGAGCTTGATTCAAAATTTGAGTCAAGCGGTGGCAAAAAATGATGGTTATTTATCCTGATTAACCGCAGACATTACATAGCCTCGCTTGATTTGTCTCTTTAAAGTGAGATAATAGTAAACAATATTCCTAGACTGGTTTTTTCCATTCTTGTGAACGTTTGCACTCATAGCTTTATATATTTTACGCGCATTTTATGACTGCTAAAAAACAGATTTTTTAGCAGTTATATTGGTTTATAGCTGACACTTTATGAATCGTAAGTTCAACGTGTGTGCATAGTAGATGAGGTTATAATCAATTCAAAATAGCTAAGAGGAGTCGGCTATGGTAAAAATTCGTGAAGGATTACCGCTGGTGGATGGACAGACCACCCAAGCCGATAGTGCAGCACTTGCCGCTCAACTGGTCGCGAGCCAACGCTCGCACCAGTCTGCCAATAGCTATGCCCAAATCCCCCTCGATATCAAATACCAGCTGTCCACTCATAAACTACACACCACTTTTGATCGCTCAGCACTACATGCTTTTCATAGTCATGATCCAAAGCTTGAAAACGAATATTCTGATAACCCGCTTTTAGATAAAAATAATGCTCTCTCAGATAAAGAGCTGGAAGCGATTGATTTAGATCAAGTCAATATTGATGTTCCCACTTGGTTAGACAATGTCGCCAAACGTATCGGACAAGAGTCTGTACCTCACTTGAATGCTGCTTGTGAATTTATTCGCAGTCATATGAATACCAGCGAGTCTGAGCGTTCAGGCGCTTATGTCACGGGTATTGGCATGACAGACATATTGACCTATCTCTACCAAGACGAAGACGCTCTTGTGGCTGCAATGCTCTATCGTAGTGCGCGAAAATCAATCATAAGCCTCGCTGATATCGAGAAAAAATTCGGTGTAGACATATCGACCCTCGTCAAAGATACCTTGGCAATGGGTAAGCTGTCTGAGATTATTGAAAGCAATAAGCGTCTAGAAGATCACTTCGTAAACAATCAGCGCGACCAGCTATCTAATATTTATAGCATGCTAATCTCCGTCACCAATGATGTACGTGTCGTCCTTATCAAATTGGCTGAGCGTACTTTCGCCATGCGCGAATTGACCTTTTCTAATGAAGAGCGTCAGAATCGGGTGGCGCGTGAAGTCATGACCATTTATGCACCACTGGCGCATCGCTTGGGCATCGCGCAACTTAAATGGGAGCTAGAAGACTTAGCCTTTCGCTACCTTGCGCCTGAACGCTATAAAGAGATTGCCAAACTGCTCTCCGAAAAACGCAGCGAACGCGAGTCCTATATTCAGCGCGTACAAGATAAGCTCAATGAGGCACTAGCAGAGGCTAATATCGAAGGTGAAGTCTCTGGACGTGTTAAGCATATCTACTCTATCTACCGAAAAATGAAGCTCAAAGGCTTATCGTTTGATCAGCTTTATGACATTCGCGCGCTGCGAGTATTGGTCACCAATCCATCAGACTGTTACCACGTGCTTGGATTGGTACATGGCTTGTGGCGATATATTCCAGAACAATTCGATGACTATATTACCAACCCCAAGTCCAATGGTTATCGCTCACTACATACGGCAGTCATTGCTGAAAACAAGTCACTGGAAGTGCAAATTCGTACTCATGAAATGCATTTCGAAGCTGAGCTTGGCATGTGTGCTCATGTTAACTACAAAGAAGGTCTAAAGAATAAAAAAGACAATTATCTTAATCAAAGAATCAGCTCGCTGCGCCAACTGTTATCTATCAATAATGAAACTCGTAACCAACCGCGCTCACCTTTACTAACTGGTGAAGAAATAGAGGGCATGGAGTTTGACGAAGAAGAGCAACTCGTTGACTTTGACGAGCTCGAACGCATCTATATCTTTAGCCGTGATGGTGACATTACTGAACTGCCAAAAGGGGCGACCGTTCTTGATTTTGCTTATTATGTACATACACAAGTCGGTAATCGTGCCCAAGCTGCGCGAGTCAATCAGCGCTATGTACCATTAACCTATCAACTCAAAACGGGTGAACAAGTTGAAATTATCACCAAAGCATCACGTGAGCCCAACCGTGATTGGCTAGTTGCTTCACTTGGATACATTCATACCAACCGTGCACGTTCAAAATTGCGTCAATGGTTCAATAAGCAAGACCGTGATAAAAACATTGAAATTGGTCGTCAAATGCTCAGTAAAGAGCTTGAACGATTATCGGTACATCCCAATAGCATCGATTTAAACGACTATATTCAGCATTTCCATGTCAATACGACTGATGATATTATCGTTGGATTGGTCACAGGCGACATTGGTCTCAACCAACTCACCAGCCACATCTCTCGTCAGCTACACCTAGAACCTGAAAGACCGCCAGAAAATTTTGCGCCAAGTATAGATGCTAGAGAGGCAGGCAAAATCGATGCTTATAAAATTCGTATCGATGGGCTGGATAATATAGAAATCAATCTAGCAGGCTGTTGCCACCCTGTGCATGGCGAGCCAATTGCTGGTTACATTACCTTATCACGAGGTGTCAGTGTCCATAATCGTGGTTGCCCTGAATATTCACGCTTGATTGAACGCGATCCTGAGCGCGAAATAGAAGCTTCGTGGCGGGTACAAGCTGGTCGTTATCAACCCGTTGATATTCACGTAGAAGCCTATGATAGACGCGGACTGTTGCGTGACTTGACGCAAATTATTGATAAAGAAAATGTCAATATTCGTCAAGTTGAAACGCTTAGTAATGATGATAACATTGCCTTTTTAAAATTTCATATTGAAGTCTCAGGATTGGCGCACCTATCTAAGCTTTTGGCGAAACTAGAGCAACAGCATGGTATCTTGCATGCTCGCCGCGCCGTCGCTTAGATATAAACTCACAAAGTACATCCACTGAATCATAAGGTTATTATAAAAATATCATGCCTGAATTGCCTGAAGTAGAAACAACCAAAACCAGCCTTGCACCGTTATTAGGGCAACGCATTATCGATATAAAAGTTTTTCAGCCAAAGCTGCGCTGGGCGATGCCAGATGATTTAGATAGCTTGATTGATTACACACTAGATAGCGTTGAGCGCCGCGCAAAATATTTAATTCTTAACTTTTTACCTTTATTACCCAATGACGATAGCGCTGCGGCTCAAACTGCTACGTTAGTACCGCGTCAAATTTTGGTTCATTTAGGCATGTCGGGCAGCCTGCAACAGCAGAGCTACGGTACTGAAAAGCGCAAGCATGATCATCTCATCATTGTTTTTAAGGGCGTTAATAATACAAAAGTCCAGCTACATTACTACGACCCAAGACGTTTTGGGTCAGTGTTATGGCACAAGGATTATAGTGCTAAGCTATTAGATCATTTAGGTCCTGAACCATTATCAGATGAATTTACTGCAGACTACCTGTATCAATTGATTCAACGGACAAACCTGCTTGATCACAGTGCTGATACCGTAGCAATTGGCAACGCCAAATCAAAGAAGCAGCCCATTGCTCGCGCTATAAAATCAGTCATCATGGAACAACAGGTCGTCGTGGGTGTCGGTAATATCTATGCGACTGAAAGCCTATATTTATCAGCTATTCATCCAGCCACCCCCGCTCACCAACTGTCCTATGCTCAGATGATTATTTTGGTCGATCATATTAAAGTTATTCTAAAAAAGGCGATAGCGCTTGGTGGCTCCACACTACGAGACTTCACCGTAGCAGATGGCCAAACCGGTTACTTCCAGCAGACATTAAATGTCTATGGTAGACAAGGGGAAACTTGTCCGCATTGTGATGCGGTGCTTGAGAATATCAAAATTAATGGTCGCGCCAGTGTATTCTGCCCCAACTGTCAGCCAATCCTTTAAATATTATCTGAAACTATCACTATCTGTTTCGCCTTAAGTACCAGAATAACTTAGGTATCAAGTCGTAGAATATGGCAGCACAATACTCTTGACTAAGTGTCTTATTATTTTGCACTAAGATTATTATATCGCGCGCCATTTTTGTTGCTTATTGACACACATCTTGCTTTAATAGTATGAGCACTTACATAAATAGTGCATAATGTTTATACATCTGTAATATATTTAGCTTACTTATCGTTGCGCATTGTTTATATAGGGAAATTGTCTCTGTGTGGAAATAGCAGCAGCTAATAATCATACCAATTATGAATTTTAGGACATCGTTATGACTGTTAAAGCCAAAAACCAACGCACAGTTAAGCAAAAAGCCATTACTATAGCCGCAAGCTTAAGTTTAATGGCTGCTACTATGCAGCCTGCCTTGGCAGCCATAGAAATTGATGAGACAGACTTTGGGCCCTCTTATGAGACAATGGTGGTTGATACTGTAGTGGGTAAACCTCTACAACTGGTCAGTGCCGTTGCTGGTACTGCCGCCTACCTAGTTAGTCTACCCTTCTCGCTTATCGGTGGTAATGCGGATCAGGCGCAGCAGAAACTTTTTGTTGAACCTTGGGATGCGATGGGACGCTGCTTAGGTTGTACTGTGGCTGAAGACAACTATTACAAATCACAAGTGACTAATGATAATGTTGTCCGTATTGTCGTTGATCAACCATCTGAGATTTTGATTAATACCAACGATTATGTCGTAGTTACGCCATAGTCTTTATATTAACAGCTGGTTAAATGATACAACTGCGCTAAAGACAATGCATTTATAAATTATCCATAAAAAAGGCTAACACGACGTTAGCCTTTTTTGTGTTTTTAATCAAATCATCATATTTTATTTTGAAACAGTGGTATTACTTAACTTAGCACTAATTTCACGAAGCAATTGCACCTCTTCTGAAGGTTGTTTTACCAGCTCTTGCACTTCTTCTTTACGACGCATTTTGTTAACCATTCTAACCATCATAAAAATAATAAATGCTAAAATTAAGAAATTAATCAGTACAGTAATGAAACTGCCATAGGCTAATACAGGAACGCCAGCTGCTTTGAGAGCATCATAGGTCATGGCAACACCTTCAGGCGCATCACCCAACACTAAGAACATGTTTTTGAAATTGATTTCGCCACCTGCTATGAAGGCCACTATTGGCATAATAATGTCTTCAACTAAGGACGTTGTGATAGTAGCAAATGCTCCACCGATAATGACACCGACCGCTAAGTCCATCACATTACCTTTTAGAGCGAATTCTTTAAACTCAGAAACCATACTCATTATTTTCTCCTCAAAATACCAATCTATAATCGAATAAGTATCTCAACAGTCGACCCAATCTTGAGCCTTAAGAGTAATAGTAAGAAACACTACTACTGTCAGTTATTCTGTCTATATTCTATGGAAATTACAACAAAAAAAAGCAGCATAAAATGAACCATATTCAGTTCACTCTATACTGCTAATTTTTTAGTTATCTTGATGCCCATTATTAAATAATAATGGCATCAAATGCTTCTACAAAATATCAATCCAATAAATTACTCAGTAATTCATGGCTCAATATTAAGCACCTTTTTTACCACGGCCGTGACGCTTACGCTCACTTTCAGTCAAATAGCGCTTACGCAGACGAATCGCCTTAGGTGTTACTTCAACCAATTCATCATCTTGAATGAATTCGAGCGCTTGCTCAAGTGTGAACTTGACTGCTGGAGTCAACGTCAATGCTTCATCAGTACCACTCGCACGAACGTTGGTTAACTGCTTAGCAGTCGTTGGGTTAACAGCCATATCATCGTTACGTGAGTTAAGACCAACGATCATACCTTCGTAAACTTCAAGCTGTGGCTCAGCAAACAATTTACCACGTTTTTGCAGGTTAAATAGCGCGAAACCTAAGCAAACACCTTTTGCCATAGAAACCAAGACACCATTCGAGCGACCACCAACATCACCGATCTTTTGTGGGCCGTAATGTGAGAAGCTTGACGTCATGATACCTGTACCTGAAGTCAAGGTTAAGAATTCAGAACGGAAACCAATCAAACCACGGGCAGGCATCGTCGCTTCGATACGCATACGACCTTTACCATCAAGTTCCATATTGGTCATCTCGCCTTTACGCAAGCCAACCTGCTCCATGATAGAACCTTGATGCTCATCTTCAATATCAAAAACAACGTTTTCATACGGCTCTTGTAACTTACCATCCACTTCTTTGACGATAACTTCTGGGCCTGAAACACCCATCTCAAAACCTTCACGGCGCATGTTTTCGATCAATACAGATAGATGAAGTTCACCGCGACCTGATACTTTGAATTTATCAGGAGATTCTGTATCTTCTACACGTAATGCTACGTTATGAATCAATTCACGCTCAAGACGCTCACGGATATTACGCGAGGTCACAAACTTGCCATCACGACCAGCAAAAGGTGAGTTATTTACTTGGAAGTTCATTGAAACGGTAGGTTCATCAACCGTTAATGCTGGTAACGCTTCGACAGCACTAGGATCACAAATCGTATCTGAGATATTAAGCGAATCAATACCAGTAATACAAACGATGTCACCAGCTTGTGCATCTTCAACATCAATACGATCAAGACCATGATAACCCATAATTTTCAAAATACGGCCATTACGGGTATTGCCGTTTTTGTCGATTACAGTCACTTGAGTATTGGTTTTAACTTTACCACGCTGAATACGACCAATGCCGATAACGCCAACAAAACTGTTGTAATCAAGGCTTGAGATTTGCATACGGAACGGTGCGTCAGCATCAACTTGAGGAGGCTGAACCACATCAACAATTGTTTTGAAAAGCGGTGTCATGTCATCAGCCAAATCGTCAGCTTCCAAACCTGCAATACCATTCAATGCTGAGGCATAAACAACTGGGAAATCAAGCTGTTCATCAGTTGCACCCAAGTTATCAAAAAGATCAAAGATTTGATCCATTACCCAGTCAGGGCGTGAGCCAGGACGGTCAATTTTATTGATGACAACGATAGGTTTTAGACCTTGCTCGAACGCTTTTTGCGTCACAAAACGGGTCTGTGGCATTGGGCCATCGACCGCATCAACGACTAGAAGCACGCAGTCAACCATAGACATTACACGCTCAACTTCACCACCAAAGTCGGCGTGACCTGGGGTGTCAACAATGTTGATACGATATTCAGTATCATCAGTCTTATCTGTCCAGCGGATGGCTGTATTTTTAGCCAAAATGGTAATACCACGTTCTTGCTCAATATCGCCTGAATCCATTGCACGTTCAGCAATGTTTGCACGGTCGCCAAAAGTACCAGACTGATGTAATAACTTATCAACCAAAGTTGTTTTACCGTGGTCAACGTGGGCAATAATTGCAATGTTACGCAGGTGTTTGATATCGTTCGCCATATAAAATGCTCGTTTCGTCTTAAAAAAATGCAGTAGCAATAAGCGCCGCTGGATAAACTTTTATCATCAACCAGATAGATATTGAGTACTTACTTTTAGAAGACTGCACAATAGATGCGGTTAATCAAATAATTTCAATATAATCAAGTATCTACACTGATAAATTCATCATACAGATAGCTATGCTAATGTACATTCTGTCAATTTACAGAATGTTTGGGCAGCTAGTATAACATTATTGCTTCACAAATTTATGTAATAACTTGCTTTTCTCAATCCATAAATAAAAAAAAGCCACCCATTAGGTGACTTTTTTTGTAACTATATATTTAGTAAAACAATCGGTCCAATAATATTTACTGAACAACCATATCTTTAGTTTGTTCAACAGTCATTGTTTTGTCACCAGTGATGATGGCATAAACACGACGGTTCATAGCACGTCCTTCTTCAGTGTCGTTTGGAGCGATTGGTTGGTCATAACCATAGCCAACTGTTGATATACGGTTTGGAGCAATACCGAATTCGTTAGTCAACATAGATTTAACAGCAACGGCACGGGCTTCAGATAAACGTTGGTTATAACGTGCTGAAGGACCAGTTTTAGAAGCATGACCTTCGATACGTGCTGTAGAGTTAGGATACTCGCGCATCTTCTCTGCTACTTTAGCGATTTCAGGTTGATACTGTGATTTGATCGTTGATTTATCGTTATCAAAGAATACACGTAGTTCCATTTTCAGCTCATCAGTAATATCTACTGGTACTGGGCAACCGCGCTCATCTACTACAACATTCATAGGAGTGCCTGGGCATGCATCGATGCTATCAGGTACGCCATCGCCATCAGAATCAAGATCAGATTCAACTACGACTACTGGAGTAGTATCGATAACTGGCTCTTGCATTGGTGGTACTGCTACTGTAGGTGCTAAATGGCCACCAAGTACAACTTCTAGACCGGCCAAAGCCATGCCTTCCCACCAGTTGTTATCAAAGTTATGAATCGCACGAGCTTCACCACGTAGGCTTAAAGCGTCGTTGATACGATACATAGCACCTAGACCTAGGTTACCAATGGTATCTTTAGACTCTGCAACTTCAGTACCAGCTGATACAGGTTGACCTGCTGTAGTACCTTGCGCATTACCCGTCGCAACATATTGCTCTTGGTTCTCTACTTTAATCTTAGATTGACCAGCACCAACCAATACATATGGTTTGAATGCGCTATCAGTATAACCAGTAAATTCTTCAGTACCGATTAAGAAGTTACCAGAAAGCATGGTTTGTTCTACGTCAAAACGGTTAACACCAGCGTCTGCTGATCTTTCTGAAGCTTCGCCGTTTGCATTTGATACACCATACTCTACCTGGAACTGAGTAGAAGGAGTTAGTTCAATACCTAGTGCAGCACCAGTATATAGACTGCTTTCTTTAGCTACGCCACCGTTTAGATTTCCGTTACGACCATCAATTGGTTGTGATGGATTCTGACCATTCATATAAAGGTCTTTACCAGTCTTAAGGACTTCGCGTTGCTCGTCATGAGCTTCGCCAGTGTAATGATAACCTAGTAACAATGGGCTAATAGTTACACCAGCATTAGCTGCTAAAGGTGCAGCTGCTACAGCAACCAGAGCTAGAGCAATTTTATTCAATTTCATGGACTTCCTCCAAAGGATAATTTGAGTGATGCATTAAGCAAAACCGCTTCTCAAGATGCTCTAAAATAGACATCTTTTACGAATTTTAAGTGACAAAGCAAAACCAATTAAGGAGTAGCTTAGCGATTATCAATTCAGTTTACAACTTTTTTCGTTAACGAGCTACACATTATTACACGATAATGTCGTAACTAAAACACAATAACCAGCTTAAGTTACCTAGAACTAACACACCTTACGCTTTTTATCTTTTGTATGTCAGTTCACAATAGATAGTAAACCTAACAGTATCTATTGTCTGGGCGTATTTTAGTACAGTTAGTATTTTTTCTCTATTATTAAAACCAGTCATTCACTAATTGAAACATTTTTTGACAGTAGACATATATTCTGTTTATATTATATCACTCAACATTATTTCATACATCATAAATCCGATCATTACTGCAAAATTTCACGAGCATATTGGCTCGATTTTAGGCAATGATTGGATTGAATAACATTTAAAGAAGCGAGACTGTTTTATTGAACTAAACTACTTATTATAGGTAACAAGCCTCATGGCATTGCTGCATAAAACATTATCAAGTTATAAAAAGCTCTCAGCATTTATGTTATGGGTTTTTACTTCAAATAAGCACAGGCTAGCTCAAAGCCGATTGATTCTTTATGTGTATCAAAGATATATAGTATCTCTCTATAAAAGAGCACCTAATACAAACAATATAACAGACTCAAGCACTGTTAATAGACATAACAAGGGTTTTACGCTGGTTGAACTTATCGTCACTGTATGTGTATTAGCAATTATAGTGACGATCGCAGCCCCAGTCATACGAACGCAATTAGCACGTATGGAAGCCAAACGGATTCAAAGTCAGTTAGAGAATTCTCTTGCCTTAGCCAAGGCTGAGAGTTATATCAGAAGACAGAATATCATTGTTTGCTTGTCTGATACTGGAGGCCGCTGCCATAGAGACAGCGATAAGACGCTTTTGTTATTCATAGATAAAAATGACAATAATCACTTTGATGCTCATGTAGATTCATTAGTCGTTCAGCAGTCTTTAAATCCTAAATACAGTAAGCTAAGTTTACGAGTTGGAAGTCGACGCCACTACACCAAATTTTGGGGTGATAGTGGCAAACCACGAGGACATTTTGGCCATATAAAATACTGTCCCATCGTTGCTTATAATGAAGCAATGTATCTAATATCATTTAACCAAGGAGGTATTATTAAACAAAAATTTAATGAAGATCATCCCACCGAATGTGACGAATAAGAAATTACTAATGGCATAAGTTACCACTCACATAAATTACCAATGATATTTTTTAATAGCTTTGTAGATCTGTATATATTGCTTCTTTCATCATAATGACGGCTTGCTCGAGTCCTACAAATACAGCGCCTGCAATGAATGCATGGTTAATATTCAACTTATAAATACCCTCAATTTTTGCGATAGCATTCACATTATCACATGTCAGACCATGATCTGCGTTAATTAAGAGCTTATTATCACTGCGTCGAGCAGTAGCAACAGCTTGCTTAATTCGTTTCAGCTCAGCATTTTGCATGTTCATATCGGCTACCAAGCTTGCCTCAGCATAAGCGCCTGATGTAACTCAACAGCATCAGCGCCACATTCTATAGCAGCAGCGATTTGCTTTTCTTCTGGGTCAATGAATAAAGAAACCTTTATACCTACCGCTTGTAACTTGCGAATATAGTCTGTCAACCAAGTGATCTGCCCTCCGACATCAAGACTGCCTTCTATTGTCAACTCTGCTCGTTTTTCAGATACTAAACATACCCAAAATTGTCTGACGTTCACAAGCAATCGCCAGCATCTCATTGGTAGCGGCGATCTCTAAATTCATTCTAGTCATCAACTACCCTGCTATCTCATAAACATCTGCGTCTTTAATATGACAACGATCTTCGCGTAGATGGATAGTAATACCATTTGCTCCCGCCTTCTCACATCAAAGAGCTTCGGCTAAAGGGCTTGGATAACTAACCCCACGCGCTTGACGTAAAGTTGCTACGTAATCAATGTTTACACTTAATAAAAGTTTTTGCAAAGGGTTGCTGGATAAAGGTAGCGAAGCAGTGGTCATAAGAATTTTTTTTGATAACGAAAACCAATTGACTGATAAACGGTATAAGAATATGAAACTTTAGACAGTCTCAGTAGCAATCGGATTGGTTATAGCACTTTGAGGATGGTACTATTATTTATTGGTAACGCTGTTGCTGCTGCCACAGTAGGCGGCTTTGCAATGGTTGATAATCCAGTAAATGGTCAATAAGCTGTCGATGCATTTTTGACCAATTATTTAAGGTTTTGTCAGTAATACCTAACTGCGTCATCGCAATGATATCAGTACCTTTGAAAAAAATTTGCCCCATAGTATTATCTAAATGCTCAGTCTGTATATCATTCTGCAAGACAGGCACTAAACCAACATCAGGTAAAAAACGATAAGAATCGTCAGGCTGAATGATGTTTTCAACACTATCGTGAGTCAACATTAAGCTAAAACCCAACTCATTGAATAAATGCTGCTCAAATTGGCGCAAGCACAACCGTAATTCGTTGGCGCTCAGAGGTCGCCTAAGCTGAGACAGACTGTCCTGATAATGTAGCCATAATACTGGCATTGGATCTTCAGTCGACAACAACCGCCATAGTATTTCGTTTAAATACAACGCCGCATATTGATGTTGACCTGTAATATTTTCGTAGGGCAGTGCTTCTAAAACAGTGGCAATGCCATCATCTTTTGCTATGCCTGTTTGAGTTGCGTGTTGCGATGCAATATTGATCTGACTAAACGTTTTTAAATCCCGTTTACCAGTGGAAAAGAGCTGCAATGGCATGAACAATGGCGCGCCTTTTTTCCCAATACCATGAATCACGCCATGTTGCTGAGAAAACAGATAATATAAGGCGCGCTTTTCTTGATAAGGACGCTGATGCAATAAATAACCGATTAACGCTTCGTTACGCATTTTTTATCACCTCAGCATCGAGCATATAGAAAAGTGATTAAAGCGCTATTCTTCAATCAATATCCTAAGCTAGTCAATGCACGTTCGTCATCAGACCAGCCACGTTTCACTTTCACCCACAGTGTCAGCATAATCTTTTTATCAAACAGCTGCTCCATATCTTCACGAGCATCCATACCCACTTGCTTAATACGCTGACCTTTATCACCAATCACAATGGCTTTTTGACCACTACGTTCAACATAAATAGTCGCATCGATGAAAGTACAAGCCTTACGTGGACGCCCTGTTTTTGGATCAGTGTGCGCAGGCTCATCTTTGAACCCATCAATCTGTACAGTTAGGTCATATGGCACTTCGTCACCAGCGCTACGCATGATTTTTTCGCGGATGATTTCACTGGCTAAGAAACGTTCTGAGCGGTCAGTAATTTGCTCGGTATCATAGATAGGGGCAGCAATAGGAAGATGCGAAGCAATCACTTCTTGTAGACGATCTAGGTTTTTGTTTTTTAAGGCAGATACTGGTACGATATCGGCAAAATCAAAACTGTCATTAAACGTCTCAATCAGCGGCAACACGCTGCCTTTATCTTTTAAGGTATCAGATTTATTAATAACTAATACTACATTTAAATTGGTATCGCCAAGCTTTTGTAAAACCAACAAATCATCATCACGCCATTGATCTGAATCAACAACGAATAACACTAAATCAACATCTACTAATGCAGATACCGCGGCTTTATTCATACGCTCATTAATAGCACGTACTTCATTGCGATGAATACCCGGCGTGTCAACGAATACTGCCTGCATCTCATGATTTGACAAAATACCGTGGATACGGTGACGAGTCGTTTGCGGCTTACGTGATGTAATAGACAGCTTTTGACCCAATAAGTGATTCATCAAAGTCGATTTACCAACGTTTGGACGTCCAACGATCGCGACATAACCCGCTTTAAAATCATCAGCAATACCTGCATGACTACTAGTAGGGGCAAAGAATTCTTCAATTGCCATATCGTTGTCTACAGTAGTATCTTCTGCTTGATTGATGCCATCGTTAGTAGTATCGATATTATCTTGGTTTTGATTCAATTCTGTGTTTTCGGTCATATTTTTGGCATTATCTTCATCATTGGATGGCAAGTCAGTACGATTGCTCATAGGTTAATCCTATAGAATTTATATCCAGTCAAATGGTGCTTAATGATGTATTGGCTGTATCAGCACTAAAAAAGCAAAACCATCATCGGCTGGGAAGTATTTAAGGTTTTGAAATGTGTGACGTTTACGCTAATTCAAATAAACGATTCTTAAAACGTCACTTAACATATATTGTCAAAAAAAGTGGTATGTGCGATCCATAGGTTAATCCTAGTTAGGATCGCTTTTTAGCTGAGCTCGGCAGCTTATGCAATTGGTTAATCATTAGTTCTGCTGCTTTTTGTTCAGCGATACGGCGGCTCTCACCAGATTCAGTAATATCAGCACAGTTATTGATATTAACATGGCAACGTACAACAAAAATTTGATGCGGCGCGTTACCACGTGTTTCCATTAGCTCATAATGTGGCAGATCAAATTGCTTAGATTGTAGCCACTCTTGCAATCGACTCTTGGCATCTTTTAAGGCTTTTTGGTCATTAACGTTGTCAATCAAATCACCATACCATGAGAGAACACAATCGCGAGTAATATCCAAATCTTGGCTGTCTAAATAAATAGCACCAATCAAAGACTCCACGGCATCAGCCAATATAGAAGCGCGATTGCGCCCACCACCTTTACGCTCACCTATCCCTAATATCAGATGGTTAGAGAGCTCTAAGTTTTGCGCAATAATGACCAATGATTCTTGACGTACCAAGGTGGCACGCATACGAGTCAAGCGACCCTCATTTTGGCTAGGATAGCGATGATATAAAGCCTCACCCACAATCATTCCTAACAGAGCGTCTCCTAAAAACTCTAAACGCTCATAATTTTTTTTGCTATCAAATGAGCGGTGTGTCAACGCAAGTTTGGGGAGACTCAAGTCCTTAAACACATAGCCTAACTTGCGTGTTAATACGGCTAACTGCTGAATAAATTCTGAGCTAACAATCAGCGTGTCGACAGACGTGCTATTTTGTTGAGGAGTAGTAATCGCTTGGGAATGCTGCAAAGTTGGTTTCATGCGTGGCTTGTGGTTATCCCTTCTGTTTTACTGATTTGGTTAGTAATAGTATGGATTAATGAATATTATAAAGACATTCAGAGATTAAAAAGTTTAAGAGTGATCTAACATTCTTTTTAGTTACTCTGCTGTTGTCATATCGATATCACCTTCGAAGCGATTGACGATATCAACATTACCAAAGAAATTGTTGGTGACTGCATATTCTTTACGAATAGCCAATTGTCCCGTCTTTTTATCAATAAAAGTAAATACGTCTTCCGCCTGAGTATCATAATCAGCATTAATAGATAGCTGTCTATTAACACGCTCGACAAACTGCTTGGCCGTCTCATTATTATTATTTGCTTCCTTAAGCTGTGCGCTTAAGGTCTTGGTCAATTGATAATCACCGATCTGAGCAGGTACGATAGCAACCATCAATTTGGCAGCAACTCCTAACACAAGAATAATTAAAACGATACTCGTTACGCTAGCACCACGCTGTGTGGCGATTCCAGATAATTGCTGCACTATGATATCCCTCTACTGGTAAACAACTATTTTTTAGGAGCTACCGAAATACTAGGTAGCCGTTTATTAGATAGCAACAATATTAGCATAAAACTATTATCGATAAATCAACCAATAGAGCGTCTCATAATCTTAATTACATAATCTTAATCAATAGTACCATTGCGTTCAAAGGTTGGTAAATTAAGTCCGGGTGGCTTATGCATCCAGATATAAACCGCTTTACCCGCTAAATTCTCATCAGGAACAAAACCCCAGAACCGACCATCAGCACTACGATCGCGGTTATCGCCCATCACAAAATACTGACCTTCTGGAACGCTAATACGCCATTTAGTACCTGCTGAGCTAACCACTTCTGGCGATTGCTGCTGCAAAAATGGTGCATATTGAGAGCTATTCATACCATTCAAGTAACGAACAAGATGCTTGTTTTCACCTTGTGTTTCCTGAAAGTATTGCGCCTCACCCTCTTCTTGCTCACCCATCACTGCCGCACTGTCTTCGGTCAGTACTTGCCCTGGACCGATTTGTCCTGGTAAATAAAGCTGTGAGGTCAACTCAGGGTTCGCCGCAAAATCGATAGGCTTAGTGTCAACTGGGACATCATTGATAGAAAGTGTCCCTTGATCATAACTAACAGTATCACCAGGCAAACCAATGACACGCTTAATATAATAAATACTTGGGTTTTCAGGATAGCGGAATACCGCCACATCACCATGCTCAGGCGCGCCCGTATCCAGCACTTTGTTATACGTCAGCGGTAGGCGCACCCCGTAGGCATACTTATTAACCGCAATAAAATCGCCCGTATATAATGTCGGCACCATAGAAGATGAAGGGATATTAAAAGGCTCAATCAAAAACGAGCGTACTATTAACACCACTGCCAATACGGGGAAAAAATCGTAAGCCCAGCGTACCAAGAGACTTTCTTGACCACGCCCGCGAGTTTTACGCTGTTTCAGGGTCAGCTTATCTAATAGCCAAATAATACCCAAACCAATGGTTAATGGTACTAAAATTAAATTAAAATCAAAATCCATACTCAATTGCCTATTAACGAGCGACTTATCTGGCTATCTATACTATCAACTGCGCCACTAATTACACCAACAAAACTATCGTTGACCAGTCAATTAGTAATGACTTACTCAACCTGCAATACCGCTAAGAAGGCTTCTTGTGGAATCTCCACATTACCGACTTGCTTCATACGTTTCTTACCCGCTTTTTGCTTAGACAATAGCTTTTTCTTACGCGACACATCACCGCCATAACACTTAGCCAAGACGTCTTTACGCATGGCTTTCACCGTACTACGCCCAATAATTTGGCTACCAATCGCGGCCTGAATTGCCACATCAAACATCTGACGCGGAATCAACTCTTTCATCTTAGTCACCAACGCATTACCACGATAGCGCGATTGGGTTTCATGCACAATCATGGCCAGCGCATCGACTTTTTCGCCATTGATTAATACATCTACTTTAACCAATTTATCGACTTGATAACGCTCAAAATTATAGTCAAGTGAGGCAAAACCGCGCGAAACGGATTTTAGACGGTCAAAGAAGTCCATGACCACCTCTCCCATCGGAATATCAAAGATCAGCTGTACTTGACGACCCATAAAACGCATATCTACCTGTACGCCGCGGCGCTCGATACAAAGCGTCATGACATTACCTAAGTAATCTTGCGGTACTAAAATCTGACAGCGGGCAATGGGCTCACGGAACTCTTCAATATTATTCGGCTCAGGGAGTCTTGATGGATTATCAACATACATGATATCGCCATTTTTCTTGACGATCTCGTAGATAACGGATGGCGCAGTAGTAATCAAATCCAAGTCATATTCACGCTCTAAACGCTCTTGGATAATCTCCATGTGCAGCATACCAAGGAAACCACAACGGAAACCAAAGCCTAGTGCATCTGAGGTATCAGGCTCGAAGAACAATGACGCATCGTTGATTTGTAGCTTTTGCAGCGCTTCACGGAATTTTTCAAAATCAGTAGAATCAACAGGGAACATACCGGCATAGACTTGCGGAGTAATCTGTTTAAAACCTGGAATACGCTCAACGTCTGGCGTTTTGGCGTGGGTAATCGTATCACCCACTGGCGCGCCAGCGATATCTTTGATACCAGCAATAATAAAACCGACTTCACCCGCCTCCAAGATACCCGTATCGACAGGCTTGGGCGTAAAGACACCGATCGAGCCGACTAAATGCGACTCTTTGGTTGATTTGATATAAAGTTTATCACCTTTTCGGATAGTACCTTCACGTACCCGAACTAAAGACACAACGCCTAGATAGTTATCAAACCAAGAGTCAATAATCAATGCTTGTAGTGGCGCCTCACGATCACCAGTCGGTGCAGGGATAAATTCAACCAATGCTTCTAGTAATTTATCAACGCCCAAACCCGATTTAGCAGAAACTCGTGGCGCATCAACTGCGTCAATACCAATGATGTCTTCAATCTCTTGAATAACGCGTTCTGGCTCGACTTGTGGCAAATCAATTTTATTTAATACCGCCATGACTTCTAGACCCTGATCAACGGCAGTATAGCAGTTGGCCACTGACTGAGCTTCCACCCCTTGCGCGGCATCAACAACCAATAGCGCGCCTTCACAAGCGGCTAGTGAACGCGACACCTCATATGAGAAGTCAACGTGTCCTGGAGTATCGATAAAGTTGAGCTGATAGCGCTCACCATTAGGATGATCGTAGAATAAGGTTACCGACTGCGCTTTAATGGTGATACCGCGCTCACGCTCAATATCCATGGAGTCAAGTACTTGCGCCTGCATCTCGCGATCTTGCAAGGCACCGCACATTTGAATAAAACGATCAGCAAGCGTCGACTTGCCATGATCAATGTGGGCAATGATTGAAAAGTTACGAATATTTGCTAATGCAGTCACAAAGCGCCTACTAAATTAAGGGTGATAGAATAATAAAATTAAGAAATAAATGCTGTCAGGCGCAACCGCTAAAATAGCTGTCCATCATTAAGGGAGCAATAACAAGAGAAAATAATTAGAATCAGCTTATTTGCCAATATTATCATCTCCAATCAACCGCTCAGGACGTCAACTCTTACGCGCAGGCATGAAAGAGTATTCTAGCAGTTTTCTACCATAAAGTAAGGCGATTTTATTAGCAGAGGGAGGATTTACAAGTGAAGTTACGAGCGGATAACTGTACAGATAGAAAGCGAGCCGCTTGATAGCACCTTACTTACTTCAACAAGACTCATGCTAACTGGATATGAACAATCAATAATCTACTGAGGGGTATTGGTTTTGGACAGATCCCTCTCTATGGGTTCACATCCTGCGCTATGCAGATATTTATGCATCCATGGTGACTTACCGTAAAAAGCCCCGTTGATTTGAGTTTGCTCTATCAAGTATTCACGGAATCTAAGATAAAACTCATTATCTGGGCGGTTAGGTCGTTGCCAAAACTCATTCAGTGGTTTTTGGTCTATCAGTTTCGGCGTATCATAAATCGCGCGACCCATGATCTTGGTAGGTTTTTTATGATATACCGATTGCAACCCTGTCGTGCTATTGATGGTCACCATCCCAATACTGTGTTTCATCAAGGTTGGCAGGTGCATGTCGCAACCATAAAACACACGATCCGCCACTTGATAGCGTCTAGCCAAGCTAGATACCAGCTCGCGATAATCTCGATGACCACGATCTAACGGATGATGCTTAAATACCAGTAATTGCGGCTTATCAGCATACTCTGCAAAGCTGGCAATAGACTCATCAATAAACTGCACCACATCATGATAGTCACTATGATGGGTAATCTGCGAGTCATTATGCACTTGTAAACTAATCAAAAAATAATTATCACTTTGTTCTTTGGTCAGCTTATTTTGCAATTGCTTATCAGGTAAATACCCTCGCAATTTACGCCATGGTGCTTTGAGCCAAGCGATTGCTTCTTGCCACGCTGTCATACCGCGATAGTGCGAATAATGCGGATAGCGACTTTTGTACACCCAAACGATAATATAGTAGACAATCGCAGCGATACTCAAACGATAAAAACGATTATGAGTATACAGTGGTTTATCATTGGCTTTTTTGAGCGCTTTAATATCTGCCGTATTTAAGCGCGAATAGCCATTAATGCCATATTCTTGCAATGTAATGTAATCGGGACGCAAGTAGCCTTCTTCAAATACAAAAAAAGAGGTGCCCAACTGCTCACTGATATAAGCAGCTTGGGTGTGATGCGGACGACAATCACCAAAACAGACAATCGCATCAATGCTATTTTCTTCAATGAAAGCCTGCAACCAAGAAGAGAACTGCGCTAACGTATCGGTATATTCATAGGTATTATCATGATGATAAAAAAATGCATCACCTGCATTAAAGTTAATCTTACTAACCTTAATATTTTGAGTTTGCAGAAATGTCGAAAAACGGTTGAAGAATCCGCCCATCTTTCCTTGTAACAGCAAGACGTGTCGATGAGTAAGCAAGTGAGACATCGAAGCTGCCATAGTATTGAATTACCATTAATGAGAAGATGAAGAATAAAATCGAGAGTATTTATTAAATAACTTGAATATTAAGCCGTGTAAATACACACTAATCATCACTGATTATACCGAAAAAGCCCCTACTTGTCGCAATGGATTTGCGTCACAAGTTTAGAATAAACTAACGAGATAATTTACGCAGGCGCTGCTGCCATTGATGACGCTGCTGCATAAAACGAGTAGTCATTTGGCGTTTAAAATTTTCAGGTAGCGTTGATAAAACTGAAGTCGCATGGTTAATCGAGCTATTTATAGGGCTGGATATTTGAGCTTGAGATTCTGCATTATGAATATCTTTAAGCAAAGGAGCGCTTTTAGGAGGGTATAAATAGTCAATCACTTGCTCTACTTGTGCAAGCCCATAGCCATTAGGTAAACGATATAAGGGATAGTGAATAAGCGCACAATATAATAATTGCTCAAGCGTTAATGCAGTGTCGCGTTTTCGTCTCTCTAAATAGTCAGCTTTCGGTGAAAACTGGGCATCAATATCTGCCGTTAACCCCCAACCAGCATAAAACGGTAAGCCGTAGCAAGTAACGTCTAAACCGCGCAGCAACGCCTCAAAGCCAGTCAATGAGCTAATCGTATGTACTTCATCAACACACTCTAAGCAATCAGGCATCGCGGTATCATAGGCGACGGCACTGACCTGCTGTAAAAACTCTGCGCTAACCTTACCAGCCCTTAGTCCTGCTTCAACGTCAGGATGCGGCTTATAAATAAGATAAGCCTCAGGATTATCTTGGCATACACGCTCAATCAAGCCGCTGTTGGTTTTGATCGTCGAGCCGCAGTACTGCACCGATAAATCATCTTCGACTTGACCGATGATAAGCAGACGGCGCTTGCCAGATACTCTAGCCTCATGCATCCAAGAAGTATGCTGGTTATTGGCACTGGCGACATCAGCTCCAACATTGTATTTACTCACCCGCTGATTCAGCAATTTATCTTGCAGCTGTTGTACACGGACACTTTGCTGTGGGTTCAGTGCTTGACAATGGCGTAGCAACGTCTCTAAATCTGAAGGCTGGGTCGCATCATAATAAATACCTTGCTTGTCTATGACGACCGACAACGGTGCTAACAACGTCGCGCCCAAACCATTTGAGCGGATAAATCCATCTTCCATACAGTATATAGACGGTATGGACAAATGTGGCTGTCTCTCAAGCTTACGCTGTAATTTATTTTGTACTTGCTGGCGTTTAGCCAAACCCCACGCTAGTAGAGGCTGCTGATAATCAACACGAAAATGATCAGGATGCAATAAATTCTTGAGACGTGGCTTGGGTTTGATAAATAATGTCGTACGCGGTAGATTCGTAAAAGCTTTTACAAATGGTAATTTCCAGCGACTAAATTCATATATCGTGAGATCCCCTTCAAGGCGCGCTTGCCAATATCGATTAGTCACTAGCCATTCTATCGCTGTATCAATATCACAGGCTTGCTTGGTGGCTGGATCTACATAACGACTATAATCTATATAGGCGCTATAAAATAACGTTTCTAACGTTGCAGATGTTTTTTTAGCAAATGATGTAGGAAACAACGCAGGATTTGAGTGTCCCCTAGACTCTAGCTGTTTGCTGACAAGTTTTTGACGACGTTTTTCGACCGCTTTAAGCAGATTTTTGGGTGCGCCGCTGTCATCAGTTAGACCCCAGCCACTATACCAGTTGACCCCGAAGCAATGTACTGTTTTACCTAACATCAACCCTTCAAAGCCCATATGGGAGCTGACCGTATAAACATGGTCAACTTGCTCTAATAGCTCGATAGGATTGAGCGCTTGAGTTAATAACCGAACCTGCTTAGGTAGTTTTAAACGAGTCAGGTATCCCGATTTTGATGCAGGATGTGCCTTTATCCAAATATGGGCATGAGGATGATTACGACACGCAGATGTTAACATCTTCTTAAACTGACGTTTATCCGCGCCCGCACCGGTGATAGAAGCATCACCAACCACTTGGTCAATCAATAAAACATGCGATTTCAATGGATCTGCTGTTGTATTAACGCCGTCTTCATTTATCAATTTATTCAAGGACGGACAATCGATCACTGTGTTATATTTACTGAGCTGCTCATTACAAATACGTGCAATCAATTGCCTCGCGTGCGCGTCATCTATTTCGTGATTATTAGGCGTAGTAGCATTTTTAGTACGCTCAATAATCAGCCGCTCAAGGCGTGAGTCATGCGTCATATCAAAATAAATACCAAGGTCATCAACGACGACACTCAGGCCATGACGGCTACCAATACCAGAATCTAATGAGCGCAAAAAGCCATCTTCAACACTCAATGTCTCAAGCTTTTGCCGCTTAGCCACTTTATTAGCTCGTTGATAACTTTTTTTACGACCCCAACCGATAAAGGCATCGGGTTGCTGAAAAGAGAGAGAGGAACTGGACAAATGAGTTATCTGATTTTTTATCATATTTGGTAATGGTAATGCAGACAGTAAAAGCGTTTTACCTGCATTGATACGTTGCGGTATACCTGACCACGGATACCAGCGCTGAATATCTGCTTGCAATACCTGGGACAAAAGTACATTGTTTTGACGCATACCCTTACCAATGACTGCCAAATGCTGTGGCAATTGGTATTGGGATGATGGCAAAAGCAGGGCATTATCAGAGTGAGAGGTCACTGCCACATTGACATCATCTGCCGCACTTTTTGCCATTTTTAACACCCTTATTCATTACTTTTGCATCTATCTATGCAGATGACTTTTTCTCTTGTTATACAACTTTTCAATAATGGTTATAAATCGAGAACCACTTTAGCAGCAATGGCCAACTGATAAACAATTTGCGATAAGCCACGAGCAATTTCTACGCGCTTGGTTTTGACTTTTGGTAATACCATAATCTCATCGCCTTGCTGGATACGGTAAGCGGTATTGACCACCTCACTGGCGCCATTTTGATGGATAATCAAGATTTCTTTAACATCAGCATTGTCAGAGAAACCGCCTGAATTGGCAACATAATCACCAACGGTATAATCTGGGTTGAAGGTCAGCGCGCCTTGTGCTCGTACTTGACCATTAACGGTAATGACAGACGTTTGCGCAGGTATCTCAATGATATCACCTTGCTGTAAGATAATATCCTGCCACGAATTCGGGACGACAACAATTTGACCCGTCGTTTTAACATTACGCGCTTTGGCAACAAACTGCTTAACCAACGCTGCATCGTCTTGACGCAGTGCTGCTTCTTCACGAGTGGTTGACTGCGTGGCAAGCGTCAGCTCTTCTAAACGATCGAGCGACTCATTAATCATGCGTTTTTGTTGCTCAGCAACAGACTCACGATAAATGGTCAGATGAGTCAGTTTAGCGAGTGGGCTTGGCTGTAGCTGTGGCACGATGTCCTTTAAGCGAGCACCATATGGTACAACCATGGCACCATTACCCGTATGCGCACCTTTTACTTGCACCGCAATTGTGCCCGCATAGCGATCGGAAGTAACTACCATCTGATCACCATTATAAACAGGCACGTTTTGAGCTTCTGCTAACGAGTAATATTCTGCCGTCTGCGCGCGTCCTGCACTACGAGTGATACTAACGTTGGTCGCATTTGCTGCTGGATTGGCCACTTGCAATACATCACCAATGGTCAGATCGTTCACGTCAAATTCAAAAGTATATTCGTTTTGGACTTGACCGCCTACTTCAAAGGTTTTTTTCTGCGGCGCGACCGTAATCACATCACCATCACGAAAAGAGAATGCTTGTAATTTACCCGCCAGTAAAAAATCATACAGGTTGACTTGCTGTAGCATTTGCCCATTACGTTTGATTTGAATATCAATATAACTACCACGAGTCGGATCAACACCGCCCGCTCTATCCAAATAAGACAATACGGAATCTGCTGCTAAACCGCCGTAATAACCAGGTTGTTTAACGAAACCTGTTACAAATACTTTTACTGGCTGTGCTTGCTCTAATGAGGCATAAACGCCAACGTTCGAGCGATAAATACGACTGACAGCACTTTTTACCACATTTTGCAGACTGCCATTTTGCACACCTGAGACACGTACTGGACCGATATTTGGCAAGAAAATATTGCCTTGTGGGTCGACGGTCATGGTAGCAGCATATTGATAAGCGCCCCACATCCGTACTTGGACGTTATCACCCGGGTTGATCACGTAACTGTCATTAAAGGTAGAGCCAGAGGTGGTCGAAAATGCTCCACGGAAGAGCTGCTCACCAAACATCATGTCTTGCGTGTTGATTTCTTGATAGGGGCGCGTGGTATTGATGACTGACTGACTTGGCAAACTTGAGGCATTAACCGCTTCTTGCGGGGTCGCTTGTCCTGATACACCACCTGCAAATGCCTGTGTTGAGACATTGATGTTATTGCGGTTTTGGTCTTGACTCATGCTGTTATTGCTGGTGCCAAAGCTAGATCCTGAGATTTGATCCGCATAACTGCCTGCTGCTAGCGCGGGCACACTACTGGCTGCCATGGCCAAACTTAACACTTTTATCACGGTCACAAGAGGACGTGGTTTCATATTCATGAGTGGTATTCCTTTGCTGATCTATCGATCATTACTGATATCTGGTGTGTTAAAACTAGCTACGATGATCACGGACAACCGCCATCACTAGGCGCACAAATCCATAAAGCATCAAAAGTAATGCTAGCGACGTCCAAATAATATAAGCACGGCGTGGATAAGTTGCTTCTTCAGCTTGATATGGTGTTGAGATGACAATCAAATTTTTCATCTTTTTAAAGGCTTCTAAACGTGCCTTCTCAAGTGAAGATAACGACAATTTATAGAGCTCAGTAGCGAAATCAACATCTGCCTTGATAGTCTCAAACTGTACCGCTTGACGGTTTAACTTGGTGGTATTCGGTGATGTCAGCTTGGTTTGCTCTTGGTTGATTTGCTCTTCGACTGCTTTAATCTGACTTCTTAATGACACTACTTGCGGTGCGTCTGGGTTCAGATAGCTGAGTAATTGACGCTCTTCGGTACGTAATGAACTTAATTGCGCTTGCAAACTACCAATCAGCTGATTCACAATTTGAGCATTGGATTGTGGATCGTAAATCTCATTTTCGTTTTGATACTTTAATAGCTGCTCTTTGGCATCATTTAGGCGATCTTGTGATTCATCTAACTGTGTCTCAGCAAATACCAGCTGATCACGAGCCACCTCTTGTGAAATACGGTTGACGAACTGCTCAGACTCATTGAGGATCGTTTTATTCAGCTCAAAAGCATACTTTGGATCAAAGGCTTCCGTCGATACTGACAGCACATAGCTTTGCTCGTCCAGATTGATGTGTACACGCTTTTTGAAGTACTCAAGTAACTCTTCTTGTGTGGCATCAGGCTCAATCTCATTAAGCGGATCTGAGCCATCGACATGATACGCTTCGCGGAACTTGAACTTATTATCAAGGCGCTTCACCATATCATTGGATAGAATATACTCGGTCAGATAAGTCGCATCTTCTTTACTGGTACTGTTCACACCCAACAAGGCCGACAGTCCACCGCCAGAAGGCACACTGGTATCACTGACTTGTTTGACCACCACATCAGCCGTCGAAATAAACCGCGGATGAGCAATGGTCATGACATAAAATATCACCAATACCCAAGGGAGGACCACCAAGCCAATAAACAGCGAGAAGTCAATTATCTTATTTTTTCGCTTTGTGGACATGCTCTTCATATACCTCAATCGCTTCTGTTGTGTCTTCAAAGACGTGTGCTGTTTGATCCATTAGCACAATACCAATATCACAATTACGCTTAATATCACCGATGTTATGCGATACGATCAAAAACCCTGCTTGTTCACGGCGCGCGGCCAATATCTCTTCACTACGCTTACGAAAAGCCGCATCACCCACAGCGCCTGCTTCATCAAGCATATAATAATCAAAATCGAAGGCCAAGCTTAAGCCAAACGTTAAGCGTGCTTTCATCCCTGAAGAGTAGCTTTTTACCGGCATATCGAAATAGTTTCCGATATCTGCAAACTCTTCCACAAAACGAATTTTTTCGTCAATATAGGGACCGCTTGAATAAAGACGGCAAACAAAGCGGACGTTTTGACGACCCGTCAAACTACCTTGGAAACCGCCGGCTACCCCTACTGGCCAAGAAATCGTCGAGTCGGTAATAATCTCTCCGTGATCAGGCTTATCTAGTCCGCAAATAATACGCAGCAAAGTCGATTTACCCGCCCCGTTACGACCGAGTAAACCCACACTTTTTTTATCACCAATAGTCAGATTTAGATCTTTAAATAGATAATGCCGACCTTGCTTGGTCATAAATGACTTAGAAACATTTTTAATCTCAATCATTCATTTACCTGTCACTACTTTGAACGGATAAGGTCTTTTTCGACCGCTTTATACATCAATAAACCTAAGAAATTGACTGCGACCATCCATTTTAAAAAATACGTTATGTCAATATGATATGCAGGATAAGTAGGAGATAGTGCATTTCTCATTAGTTCAATATTATGGACAAATGGAATATATAATAAATAACTCAGATATGGTTCAGGAATAATATGAATAGAATACATAATTCCAGATACAAAATATAAAATAGTAAAAATCAAACCAATAATTTTGCTGATTTCACCCCCATAATAGCCAACAACCATCATTATCATAGCTAATCCAAAGCCAAATAAGAATAAAGTTAACCAGCAAAACAAAACCACATTCAAATGTGCAAGACTGATAGGAATACCAATAAAAGCAAGTATGACTAACAGCAGTACAAAGGTAAAAAAGTAAATCACTAGTTCTAAAAATGAGCGGGCAATAATGACGTCAATGTGACGTACTGATCGATACATTAAAAGCCCTTGATTGGCCTCAACTGCTCCTAACGCTCGTGTTGCTATGGTACTCATCATACGAAAAGGCACTAGGCCTGCCACCAGAAATAACATGTAGTCCATTCCTGGCAGCACACGGGTCATAATAGCGCCAAATACTATCAAATAAATAGCAACTTGAAACATTATCTCTAATGGCGCCCATAGATAGCCCAAGCGATAACCACCAAAGCGCGTTTGCAGCTCACGCATCAGCAAAGCATGAAATGCGGCACCCATGACTTTTAGACCACTGCGGTGCTTAATAGGACGATAAGGAGGTAGTTGTACAGACATGGCGTTACAGGACTTTACCGAAAACAGCCCCTATGATAAGTAAGCGGGACATAAGTTACAACAATTAATCTGTACCTAAACAGATAAAGCTATGATTTAGCAAGAAATCAGTAGGTAATTATTATGTTTTATGGGGCGGCTTGAGCCATTCACCATATTCTGGAATAATTTATTTCAGGCAAAAAAAAACCAATCAAATAATGATTGGCATTTTTAATATTGCAGGTATTACTAAAAATGGTGGCGATGAAGAGACTTGAACTCTTGACCTCACGATTATGAGTCATGCGCTCTAACCAGCTGAGCTACATCGCCATTTTAGGATGCACATTTTACCCAAGCTGTTGACTGTCGTCAACCCCTATAAGGGCATTTTTTGCAGAAAATATGAAATTTATTCATATTTTCTGCATTTTTATCACGAACAATAAAAAAGGTTTGGTAAACCGATAAGCCGGGTTCTGTCGTGGACAATCATTCCTCTAGGCGCACAATCGCTCGTACGCTCAAGCAACCTACCCGCATCGAACGCGGGCCGCGCCATGCCGATGCCTATTTGGTCTTGCTACGCGTGGAGTTTACCATGCCGTGAACTGTTGCCAGCCACGCGGTGCGCTCTTACCGCACCCTTTCACCCTTACCGATGACATGAACATCTTGCGATACTCATATAAGCCAAAGGCGGTCTACTCTCTGCTGCACTGGTCGTCAAGTTACCCTGCCCAGCCGTTAGCTGGCACGCTGCCCTATGTAGCCCGGACTTTCCTCCCCTGCATGTCTGTTGCCAGTGTGCAGCGGCGATTGCCTAGTCTACCAAGCGCGCTAGTATAGCAAACATATCGACTAATTGGGAATGAGTTTTCTATTTATTTGCAGACTTGAGATAAAAGCCTATTTTGCGATAGAAAAGAAACCACACTCATAAAGCTTTTAGACGAAATCGACTGGTAAAGACAATGAATAGCTTTTTGATAACGCCTCATAATTGGCTTGATGACTGCCATCTATATACGGTATCTGTAACCAATGCGCTTTGGGGTAATTTGCAGCTAAATAATTTTGTAAAAAATCCATGGTACTATTTGCAATCTCAGCATCTGTCTGAGCAGCATCGTCATGGATATGATTATAAATAACGCTATGTACAGATAATCCACGGGCTTTTATTGCTTCCAAACTCAGTAATGTGTGATTGATACTGCCTAAACGACCAGAAGTGACCAAAACAATCGGATAACCTTGAGCAGCAATATAATCTAAAATTAATAATTGCTCCGTTATTGGTACGAGCAATCCACCAGCACCTTCTAGTAATACCAAGTCATACGTAGCTTGCAATCGTTTGGTGGCACTAGTGATCAGTTTAGGATCTAGCACTTCTCCTGATAATCGAGTCGCTAAGTGCGGTGATGCAGGCTTTTCATAGCGATGAACGCAAGTGGTAAAATCAAGATCACATGGCTGTAGAGGAATAGCCATGAGTTGACGATGCGCTATGATATCGTCAGCAATGCCCATCTCGCCATTGAGTGGATTAATCGCCACGCCCGTTTGCACCAGCTTTTGAGTGATGACGTTGACGCCTTGCTGCATGAGTGCCTTTGCAATCATACCAGTGGCGTAGGTTTTGCCAATGTCGGTATCGATACCGGAGATAAAGAGAACGCTCATTCTTGACCTTTTTACGTTAAATAAGCTTGGCTTAAATACGTGCTCACCACTTTTAATAACGCTTCGCAAAGAGTGACAAGTTCGTATTCGCTAATCACATATGGCGGCATGATATACACCAATTTGCCAAAGGGTCTGACCCAAATACCGTTTTCAATCAATAAAGACTGAAAGGTCGACATATCAACCGCTTCATTTAGCTCAATGACGGCGACTGCACCCAAACAACGTACTTCTGCAACGCCATTTAAACTCGCAACTGGCGCAAGTTGTTGTTTCATTATTGTTTGGATATTTGCTGTACGTGCTTCAATATCATAGGAGAGTATTAAATCAATTGAGGCACAAGCGACGGCACAAGCTAGCGGATTGCCCATAAAGGTCGGACCATGCATAAGGGATGGATAATCACTTTGGCTAATGGTATCGGCAATTTTGCGAGTGCACAAAGTCGCCGCAAAAGTCATATAACCGCCAGTTAATGCTTTACCAATCGTCATGATATCAGGGCTGATACCTGCATGCTCACAAGCGAATAGCTTGCCACTACGCCCAAAACCAGTCGCAATTTCATCGGTAATTAGTACCACTTTGTATTTATCACACAATTTGCGAAGCAATTGTAAATATTGAGGACTATAAAAGCGCATGCCGCCTGCGCCTTGAATAATCGGCTCGATAATAAATCCAGCCAACTTATCGCTATTTTTATCAAAGAAATCCGTTAATTCATCATATTCAGACTGGCTAATATCACGCTCAAAGCCTAGTGGCGGAGCTGGCACAAAATGCTGCATAGGTAACTGTTTACCATACAAGCTGTGCATGCCATTGATAGGGTCGCAGACACTCATCGCATGCCACGTATCACCATAATAGCCAGAATGGGTCGAGGCAAATTGGCACTTTTGCGGACGCTTAGCGGCAATTTGATATTGCAATGCCATTTTTAAAGCCACCTCTACCGCAATGCTGCCGCTATCGGCATAAAATATGGCATCCAGTCCAGCAGGCACAATTGACAGCAGTTTTTTGCCCAAATCTATTGCGGGTTGATGGGTCAAACCACCAAACATGACATGCGCCATTTTACCCAATTGTTCAATCATCGCTGCATTCAGCTTGGGATGATTATAGCCATGGACGCTCGCCCACCACGATGACATACCATCGATCAGACGCGTACCATCTTGCGTGACGATATAAATACCATCAGCGTGATCAATCACAATATTAGGATAAGTCGGCGGTAGACTAGCATAAGGATGCCAGAGATGTTGCTGGTCAAAGTCGTTCGTTGATTTCGTAGATAAGAGTGATGTTGTCATATTTTATTGACCAGTAATGCGTTTATATTTTGACAACAAATCACTTTCGGTCTCGACATGATTGGGATCATAAGGGATGCAATCCACAGGGCAAATGACTACGCATTGCGGCTCGTCGAAGTGCCCGACACATTCGGTGCATAAATCAGGGTCAATCACATAAATGTCATCGCCTTCTGAGATGGCTTCGTTTGGGCAGGCAGGCTCACACACATCACAGTTGATGCATTCATCAGTAATTAATAACGCCATAGACTGCTCCTTATATTTACTTATAGCACTTGTATCGTTGGCTTTGACGATTTCGATGCGTTTAAATGTTCGACACATCTTCATTGTCAGCAGGTATTTTGCTATCTAAGATTGAGTTTTTCAGCAAAAGCTTGTGAGACACATGGCGGGACAAATTTAGTCACTTCACCACCGAGTTTGGCGATTTCTCGAATCATCGTCGAAGAGATGAATGAGTAATTCTGCGATGGCGTCAAAAACACCGCTTCAAAGTTTTCATCAAGCTCACGGTTCATATTGGCCAGCTGAAACTCATATTCGAAATCTGACATCGCACGCAGACCTCGTAAGACAGCGGTGGCGTTTTTTTCACGCATAAAGTCAACGAGTAGACCTTCAAAACCCACCACCGATACTTGTGGTAAGTCAGCAAATACTGTCTCGACTAAGGCGACGCGCTCCTCAAAGTTAAATAAAGGCTTTTTGTGATGTCCTGAGGCCACCGCAATAAAGACCTCATCAAACAGTTTGGTGGCGCGTGTGACCAAGTCTACATGACCATTGGTAATAGGATCAAAGGTACCAGGATATAAAATTCTGGTGTGCAGCTTTGAGGGGTTAGCAGAAGTAGAGTGGCTCATAGCGTGGCTAATAGGGTCAGTAATAGTAGGCTATATGCTAGCAAATTTTTCTCAAACTTAATACTTATCGTCGATGCATTTGTAAATAGTTACCGCCTTAACCTCACTTAATGTACTCAGTCTTCTGTTTGCGCTCGATTGCTGTGTGACCACCTTAAATGACTTCGACTATATTGGCTACATTTGTCCTAATAGCCGACTTACATTTTTATTAGAGGCTTTGCTACAATAGGCGGTTCGACTCATCCGTTTTATAAACCAAATAAAGGACAATACCATTTATTGAGTTAGGATGAGGAATCAGTAGGACTAGTCAGATAAGGACTTTGTATTTGTAGGCAGTCCTTATGGAGAAATTATGTCAAAAAAATCAAAAAAACCAGAGAATCAAATTTGTGCCAATAAAAAAGCTCGACACGAGTATTTTATTGAAGAAACGTTTGAAGCAGGTCTGTCGTTACAAGGTTGGGAAGTAAAAGCCATTCGCGCAGGCAAAATGACCATTACCGAAGCTTATATTATCTTTCGTAATAATGAGGCATTCTTATTTGGCGCGCATATTCAACCGCTGCTTTCAAGCTCGACGCATGTCAGTCCTGATAGTATCCGTACCCGTAAACTGCTGCTTAATCGCCGCGAAATCGAAAAGTTAATGGGTGCAGTCAACCAAAAAGGCTATGCCTGCGTACCGTTATCCTGCTATTGGAAAAACTCGTTGGTGAAATGTCAAATTGGCTTGGCACTGGGTAAAAAACAACACGACAAACGTAAAACGCTTAAAGACCGTGACTGGGAACGTGATAAGCAGCGTGGTTTCAAGAAGGATTTAGATTAAAGCTATCTTTCAACAGATTGGTTTTAATCTTAAAAAAAACGGACGATTCAGCATAGTGTTGAATCGTCCGTTTTTATTTGTTCAATCAAGCTTACTTATTAATTTTCAAATAGCTGGCGCAATCTTTGTTGTTTGCGATTGTTTATGAGCGCTACGTAATTTGCGCACCCCATGAGCCACTAAAAATGCGATGCCTAACCAAATTAAGCCATAACTATAAATCATCGCTGACTCGAAAGGATTGCCTAGCACTGTCACGGCTAAGATAAACAATAATGCTGGCTCCAAATAGCTCATCATGCCATAGACGTTGACTGGTAGCATCTGACTGGCATCGACATTGGTTTTCATGGCTAATACGCTCATGACGCCTAGTCCCGCCAGCATCAGAATAAAAAAGCCAGAACCACTCACTAAGCTTAAGCTACTTGGCGCAAACAGCAATAAGTAAGCCACAGAAAATGGTGCGAATATCGTCAAATCAACCAAGAGTCCAGTCACCGCGCCAATCCCTTGCATGCGGCGTAAAATATAATATAGCGGGTACGTGCCGCAGACCCAAAGCGTTGCCCAAGAGACACTTTGCGTACGGATAATTTCACTGCCGACCCCTAATGCGGCAAAGCCAACCGCCAACCATTGCAGACGGCTTAACTTTTCGCCAAAAAAGACGCAGCCAAATATAACCATCATCAGTGGGAATAAGAAATACCCCATCGCGGTTTGTACACCTTGCCCATTCACGGGTGCCCACATAAATAACCAAAACTGGCTTAAGAATATCGGTGTGGGCAATAGCAACCACGCCCACTGCTTAACTGTGCCTAGCGCTTTGAGTTTATCGATGTGAAAACCTAAGCGCCCACTGATCAGCAAATATCCCACCAATGCCGCCCACATCGCTAGCATCCGCCAGATAAAAACTTGCGTACCTGATAGCGGCGCCAAAAAGCTGCTGTAAGCATAAAGTACGCCAAATAACAAATTCGACAAGATGGCTAGTATGACGCCCAATATTAATGTGCGTTGCTGTGCGCTACCCGCCGTCCAAATCGCTGGCAATGGCAAGCTTGCGAGCGTATTTGCAAAGACGTTAGATAGCATTGAAGTAGACATAAAAGCACCATAAGTTTAAATAGATATTAGAAAACCAGCTGTGAGCTTTTACTTGTTATGGTTAAGCTTTGGTTGCTAGGCTTTAATTGCTAAGTTTTGATTGTTAAACCTTGATTAATAGCGTCCATTTTACTGAGTGTCGGTGAGATATTATTTCTATAAAAATCTATTTATGAACAAATTTAGCTTTTATGACCTTTAAAAATAAATATTTTCTTAAATTTTGACTTATAGTGATAATAATTATAAAAAATCCAGTGAATGAAATGCTTTCTAAAAGAGAGAACACCATGAGCCAAGTTTTAGATGATATCGATAAAGCGATTTTAAACTTGCTACAGGACGATGCGACCTTGCCATTAAAAACCGTGGCAGAACAAGTGCATGTGTCTATCGCTACTGCTCAGCGCCGTATCCAAGCATTAATCAGCAATGGCGTCATTACCAAGCAAGTTGCTATCGTTGACCCAAACAAGGTTGGTTACGGACTGACCGCGGTGGTGATGATAGAGATGGCGCGCTCAAATACCTCGATGCAACATCGGTTTGAGCGCTTGATGAATGCGCAGCCACAGGTGATGAGCTGTTATGAGGTATCAGGCGATGCGGATTTTATGTTGATGGTCAATGCCAAAAATATGAGCGACTACCATCGATTCACGACTGGTTTGCTCACCTATGAGAATAATGTGCGCAACTTTAAAAGCCAATTTGTGATGAACTTTACTAAAAGTGGGACAAAGATTTTGCTCGATTAATTTGATTATGAAAACTGCTTGGCTGTTTAATTAAAAGTAGATAAGTCGCGGTCAAACAAGGTACGATATCAACGAAAGTTTGGCAGTAAATAATAGATGCCGCACCAGTAGTCCATCGCCTAGTAGACAAGGAAGCCTTACCATGACTAAAAACACCCGTACCATTAGAAAAGAAGAAAGTAATAATCCAGTACTAAAAGGATTAAGCTTTAAAACAGTGATGGCCAGTGCATCGCTTGCGGCATTGCTCGCCAGCTCTGGCTGTGCAACCAGTTCATTATTAGACAGTGACAATCGAGTCAACACAACGACAACTAAACATGTTTTGTCTGAAGATCAAATCGTGGCTTTTGGTCGCCCTGCACAAGCATTACCAAAAATGCCAAATGCGACGATGGTTATCGTTGGCGAAAAAAACAGCTATGTGCTGACCCAAGGTGGGACAGAGATGGTGAATTTACTGACCAATTTGACACCAAAAAATATCCAAGTCGATAATGAGATGAACTTTTATGTGCCCAATAACGATGGCTACTTTCAGGGTGAAATGAAGCTGTCTTATGCCAAACTAAGAGATGAATTTAAACGTTCTGACTATCAGTTCTTTTTGCAAAACAACGGCAAAGAATGTACCTCAGCCAGTGACCAGCGTATCAATGCTCAGCGCTTTTGCTTTAGCGTTCCTGTCAAAGGCGCTATTTATCCGCAAGTGAGTAATCTCAGCTTAATCCAATCCAATTATCGCCCTTTAACTAAGCCTTATACGGTGAGCTTTTATACCCAAAGTCAGCAAAATCAAGTGTCTCGTAGTGGCGCAAATACAGCTCAGAAGCTGGTTTTATTGCCTTTTGCCTTAGCTTTTGACGTTGTCACTTTCCCATTTCAGTTATTAGAGTAGTAAATCCTTACTATAAACGATGATTTGAAATAAAGATGCGCTTAGTTCCTAGAAGCCTTTTTATTCATAGATTACTTAAACTATCAATAACTTATCGTCAATCCTTTGTCATCGTTTATGACATCATGAAGACAATTCATGTTAAAATGAGCGCTTTTAAATGAGCCGTTAATATTTTTAATGAATAACGGCTTTTTTTAGTGCCATTTTTCTAATTAACAGGTCCGCTCATGTCTGCCGATACCATCGCCCGCACCGCCTTTAAACAAGGCACCAAGCCACTTTACGACTACGACAAACACTGGGCGAGCTGCTACGAGCCTGCGCCTTATCTGCCGATGAGCCGTAAAGAAATGGATGATTTGGGCTGGGACGCTTGTGACGTCATCATCATCTCAGGCGATGCCTATGTCGACCATCCAAGCTTTGGCATGGCGATTATCGGCCGCTTATTAGAAGCACAAGGCTTCCGCGTCGGTATCATTGCCCAGCCAGACTGGAAGAGCAAAGATGCCTTTATGGAACTGGGCAAACCTGTCTATGCTTATGGCGTGACCGCAGGCAACATGGACAGCATGATCAACCGCTATACCGCCGATCGCAAGATTCGTAGCGATGATGCGTACTCGCCGGGCAACGTGGCAAATAAACGCCCTGACCGCGCCGCTATCGTCTATAGCCAGCGCTGCCGCGAAGCTTATCCTGATGTGCCAATCATCTTGGGTGGTATCGAAGGCAGCCTACGCCGTATCGCTCATTATGATTACTGGTCGGACAAAGTCCGCCGTAGTATCTTGATGGATGCCCGTGCCGATGTTTTATTGTACGGTAATGCTGAGCGCGCCATCGTCGATGTGGTACATGGTCTGTCAAAAGGCTACAGCTTTGAGCAAATGAGCAAATTGCGCGGTACCTCATATCTATTGACGCCAACGCGCCGCCATTGGCAAGACGATATGACCGAAGTTGCTAGTAATGACGTCGATACCGTGGGCCGTGTTGACCCGATTATCAATCCATATGTGATGACCGAAGACGTGGATCAATGCTCAATCGAGCAAGACAAACCCAGCGATTCACCAGTTGGGCAAGCGCTCTCAGGAATGGCTTCACAGTATCCGGGCTTTGTTTCTGAACCAGTTGCCAATAAAATTCTAAATGCTGAGCAAGTTGACGAAGAAACGCAAGTGGTGCAAATGCGTGGTTTTGACAAGCCAATGACGGCGCGTAAGCATAAAATAAAAATGCCGCCACGTGAAAAGACAGTCATTCGTCTGCCTGATTATGAGCACGTCAAATCTGACCCTGTGTTGTACGCTCATGCCAGCCGTATCTTACATCTTGAGACCAATCCGGGTAATGCCCGTGCCCTCGTGCAACGTCATAGTAGCGGTGCTGGTAACTCACACACCTCCATCGATGTCTGGCTCAATCCGCCACCGATTCCGCTCTCGACCGAAGAGATGGATTATGTGTTTGACTTGCCGTACGCACGTTTGCCGCATCCAAGCTATGGCGATGCACGCATCCCTGCTTATGACATGATTAAATTCTCAGTCAATATCATGCGCGGCTGTTTTGGTGGTTGTACTTTCTGCTCGATCACTGAGCACGAAGGACGCATTATCCAAAACCGCTCGGAAGAATCTATCCTACGAGAAGTCGAAGCGATTCGTGATACCGCACCTAACTACACTGGCGTTATCTCTGACCTTGGCGGGCCAACGGCCAATATGTATCGTCTGAGCTGTAAAGACGAGACCATTGAAAAGAATTGCCGTAAGCCGTCTTGCGTCTATCCTGACGTCTGCGAAAACTTGATTACCGATCATAGTAATTTAACCAAGCTGTATCGCAAAGCCCGTGATATCAAAGGTGTGAAAAAGATTCTTATCGCCTCTGGCTTGCGCTATGACTTGGCGGTGAAAGACCCTGAATACGTCAAAGAATTGGTCAGCCATCATGTCGGTGGTTATCTAAAAATTGCACCTGAACATTCAGAAGAAAACGTCTTATCGAAAATGATGAAGCCGGGCATGGGCAGCTATGATAAATTCAAAGCCATGTTTGAGCAGTACAGCTTCGAGGCCGGTAAAGAGCAATATCTGATTCCTTACTTTATCGCCGCGCATCCGGGCACGAAAGATGAGGATATGATGAACCTTGCGCTGTGGCTAAAAAGCCATGGCTACCGCGCTGACCAAGTACAAGCGTTTTATCCTAGCCCGATGGCGACAGCGACCACCATGTATCATACGCATAAAGATCCACTGCATAAGATCAGCCGTGATGAAGGTGACATGGATATCGTCAAATCTGGTAAACAGCGCAAATTGCATAAAGCGTTCTTGCGCTATCATGATCCAAAAAACTGGGTACTGCTGCGTAAAGCGCTACAAGATATGGGTCGTGGCGATTTGATTGGTAAAAACCGTGGCTGCTTAATCCCGCCGTTCAACGCCAGTTTAGAAGGGCGCGATGCGGCACAAGACAGCTATCAATCGGCGCGTAAAAAGAACAGCCGCCTCGGGAATGATTCGGTGAAGCGTAATAATAATTCGTCAATCAATGGCGCATCGGCTAAAGGCACTGCGGGTCAAAACACGGTCAGCAAAAACACCAAAAAGCGCGTAAGCAAAGGCAATTTCCAAACCCAGCATACGGGTCTGCCACCGCGTAAAACCAAGTAGTTAAAGCTCTGTATCTCAGTGCTAAATGCAGATGCTTAAATGAGTGACGAACACTTATTTAAGCTCATCAAACAAGCGTCTATCGGTCAAAAGATCGATAGGCGCTTTTTTATTTGAAGCAGCTTATTTTTAATAAATGCATAATCAAAGTTTAAATACCAATCAAAACGCGCCAAATGATGCGTTACATTAGTCAGTGATTAAGTAACTTAATGAACACGTAACAAACAATTTCTAACATTCTTCGAGCGCTGTTTTCGTTACCATATGCGCTATATGCTTAACGCATTATTAAAAATAAATACATTATGATTGTTATATCTTTGGAGAATGCCATGAACACCCTAACTAAATTTGCTGTTGCGCTACCTACCCTTGCCTTATTAAGTGCTTGTGCGACCACGGCTCCTACTACGCCAAATGCATCAAACACGCCTGCATCAGAAAGCGTCACCGATGCCGCTTATGATCGTATGGCACCAGCACCTTATACCTGTACTGACGACAGCACCATCATGGCTAAACAATCTATCAATAAAAAACAAGTGATGCTCAATGCGACCTTGCCTAAAGTAAAATGGGCTGAGCAACCAATCATCTTAAATGGTGATGTACAAGGTGATACTGCAAGCTACGTTAATGAGTCAAATCCAGAAGCTGTCTATGCATGGCACATGAAAGGCGATAAAGGTATTTTTGCCATCAAATGGGCAAACGGTAAAGAATATCAAGTAAACTGCCAAATCTAGTTAGCTAGCTATAAACAGCCTGCCAGTTTTAAAAAACCAGCGACATATACAAGACAGTCATCATAGGATGGCTGTTTTTTTTGCGTATTGATTGAACAATATTGCATTGAATATCTGTATAAAAACTGACATCAAAACCACAGATTCAGGTCAAGCATTGGTGAGAATGAACGGTTTGCTGCTTTTGTCTAGAGAAGCATCAAGAAACCTGTCAAAATAGCACTGATAGGACATTGTCTATGATTAATAATACTAAGGATACGTCGATGGCTAAGCGCTTAATGAATATGATAATCATCGCTACTGCCAGCATGTGGGCACTGGCTGGCTGCGACAACAATGCTGAAACGGCCGCTCAAGCTTCTGAGCCAGCAGTGGCGACCGCAGACTCCTCAACGACAGCCACTAAGACTATCGACTGGGCTGTCATGGCGAGCGGTGAGAAGCCCGCTGACCCTGCCAATTATCAATATCCGTTTGCGCTTGATAGCCAAAATGTGCTCGACTACGCAGAGTATTTCAAGGTAGATAATGCCACTGCTCAACACAACCTCACTATCAGTATGGCAAGTAATGAGGCACTATCCAAAGCCTTGGATCAGCTCAGTGAAAGCTATGTCTCGCATGAGCTAACCGATGGCAATGAGATGAAACTTGTCATTCATACCACGCCTGATATCGCTGCCAGTAGCTATGATTATGTGCTGTCTGATGACTTTGCGAAAGGGTTGGTATTGCCTATCGTGATACAGCCAGATGGTAAAAAAGGTGAAGCGAAGGCACATGGAGAGGTAGTGGAGTAATTTAATTTGTAGGGTGCGCCCTGCGCACCTATAGAGTATTAAAATTCATACGGTAAATATAAATGTCACAATACATTCGTTCATACACGAAAGGTGCTACCTACTTTTTTACTTTGGTGTCATACGATCGAAGAAAAATACTGTGTGAAGATGACTTCTTAAAAGCCTTTAAAAAAAGCATCAAACAAGTTCAACAACAATATCCTTTTAAAATCATTGCATGGGTACAACTACCCGACCTGAGCTATGCTGAAGAAACCGTA
>NZ_DKHR01000063.1:0-20827 GCF_002453835.1 Psychrobacter sp. UBA6739 | reverse complement strand
ATTGTCGTATTCTCTCAGAATGTTGAGTCTCCGACAATCCCGGGGCGGTTCAATCTCTTATCTACCAGTTCGTAATGCTCCAGCGGGTACGGTCATTCAGTACAAGGCAACATACAGCAATATTATTAACAAAGATATCCAAGATCTGGCTGTCGTACTGCCTATCCCTGCCAATATGGCTTTCACTGGTGAAGCTAACCCTACCAGTGCTCAAGCCAGTATCGATGGCAAGAACTATGCTGATATGCCACTGATGCGTAAAGTCGATGGCAAAATGGTTAAAATTCCGTTTTCTGAATACCGTACCCTGCGCTGGAATATCAAGTTATTACCAGCACAGAAGTCTGCCGCCGTGGCACTCAACACGATCGTCAACTAGACCTCTCCTTCAACTCACAAAATCTTGCTCTTCTAATTTTAGGATATCTCTATGAAATCAAATAATTTTAATTATAGCCTGTTAGCCGTTGGTGTTGCTGCGGTAATGGGTATCTCTACTGGGGCTACGGCTGCCGTTAGTGGCACATCAACGAAATCTCCTACTATTGTTAACGTAGCTGAAGCTACCTATTCTGTTAACAACGTTGAACAGCCTAAAGTCAAATCTAATGCTGTTACTGTTAATATCTCAGAGCAGATTTCATTCTCACTTTTGGCGCAAAATTCTGGTAATGCGGATGATATAAATTCTGGTGGCAACGTAACTCCTGAAAAGGTGGTAGCGTTTGTACATAGATTAGAAAATACTGGTAACCGTACTGATGAATACACGGTCAATTTAAGCAATATCACTAATGGATCTGGTGATCAGGCTGATTACGACCTTGGTTCTTCTACAGTTTCATACCAGTTATTTGAAGCTAGTGGGACTGCGGCTACTGGTTCAGGGACATCTGGCACTGATATTCCTGTTAACTCAATACTTACTGGCACCAATAATGTCTTTACACTGACAGCTGGTCAGTATGTTGTATTCACTATCAATGCTAAGACGAAAGGCAATAAAGGCGGAGATACTCAAAAACTCACTTTGACCGCTACGAGTACGGCTCTATCAACGAATACACCAGCAGGCGTTAGTAAGACATTAACCAATACAGATACATCAAGTACAGTTTTGCCTGTTTTTGGTATCGTAAAGTCGATAACTGACACGCTTAACCTTAATGACTTAGATGATACCGCTACCTATAGTATCAAAGTCACTAACGATGGCCGTGCAACTTATGCTGCTGCTGCAACTGGTATCACCGTGCGTGATACATTACCTGCTGGTCTAATATTAGTAGCAAATTCTGTAAAATCAACGGATGCTACTAGTGGTGCTTCTGTTGTAGAAACCACGACTGGTACTAATCAAGGCTTTGTGTATTCAGGTATTGATCTAGCTGTTGGGGCTAGTGTAACGATCACCTTTGATGTCAAACAAGACCCTAAGGTAGCGCCTGTCAATGGTGTGATCAATCACGCGCGTGTTGAAGACACTTTAGATAGTGGTGTGACTATTATTGATAGTACCAATAAAGACGATGCTGCTGAAAATACGAAGACTTATTACCCTGCCGATGATGATACAGAGTATACCAATACTGCTGAGCCCGGTACTAAAGGTGGCGATTCAGCTGCGGCTCTAGAAGTCAATAAACGTAGTTTAACGATCTCTAATGGTGTCGATAATAAAGGCACTTCTAAAGAGATTGCTGTAGACGGTACTACTATCTTCACTAATACCCTTACTAATACAGGTGATGCACCTGAGGGCGGCACCAATCGTCCTATTACCATTAAAATTACTGATCCTGATGGTAAGACACCCCTTGGCATCATAACTGACACAGCTGCCACTAATCGTCCTAGCTATAAATTAGCTGATGGCACAACAGGATATTTAGAACCTACTAGCACTGCTGGCGAATATCGTCTTCCAAGTTCAGTGATTATTGCATCAAAGGGCACTGTTGATATTATTTATACAGTCAATTCTGATGGCACAGGTGCGCTAAATAAGACTGAAAATAATATCGTCACTATCACACCTGCTGGTAATGATCCTTCAGCGCCAGCCATTGCTACTAATACCACAACCATAAAAGGCTTAACGCTAGCTAAGTTACAAGTACTTGATGCTAATTGTGATGGTACTGCTGAGGGTACATTTGTAAATACTGCTATCGATGCTGAACCAAACCAATGCGTTATCTATAAGATTGATGCTACCAACACATCCACTACCGCACTAGGCTTTGATATTACAGGATTGACCATTTTAGATCCTAAATCTAAATTCGCAGCCGCGGCAGACTATGTAGCAGGATCTGCTACCACACCTGGAGTGCCAGCCGCCAATATCACCACAGCAGCAAATGATGATGGTACTAATATCAATACAACAATCACTACTTTGTCACCTCAAAGTACTGCAACTCTTCAATTTAGAGTCAAGATAAAGGACGCTCCTAAACAATCTCAACCTTAATAAAAATAACTATTTATCGTTCCACTGATTCTACAAGTACATCAAGTGCTTGTAGAACTACCCTTACCCTCACTGATATTTTATTGGATAAGCGACATATGACTCTATCTACCATGACACCGTCTAATCGTACTGCATTGTGTTCAGCGAAGATCTCTGCGCTGTCATTGGCAATGTTGCTTATGCAATCAAATATCGCGATTGCAGCTGATGCAGCAAACCCTAATCTGCAAATCATTAACAATATTGCAAATGCTAGCTATAACGTCAATAACCAGACTGACGTCACAATATCTAGCACCTCAAACCAAGTACAAGTCAAAGCCTCAGACCTTCCTGAATACGGTATTGAACTCACTCAACAGCCGTTACTTACCGTTATGCCTAACGCCTTGGTCAACTGGGTAAATGTCCTAAGCAATACCAGCTATAGCAACCAGACTGTTGAGCTAACATTAGCTGTATCTCCAACGCTCTCAAACTTAAAAGTCTATCAAGATCTAAATAAAAACGGCGTCGTTGATAATGGTGATACTGAAGTTATTTTCGATAATTTAAGCGCACAAATCAAATTTGGACACAGTGAAAGTATCCAGTTTATCGTGCAAGCTTTATCAGATGTTAACGGCAAAAGTGGCGATACTGCAGATATTAAAATTGGCGCTGTCGTTCTAGAAGACCCATCCGTATCGAGTGTCAACGCGATTGATAGACTGATCATCGTTGAGCCTGAAATCAAATTTACAACGCCTAAGTTTGACGAAAACAAAACCACCTCGCAAATCGAGGAAAACGTCTATATCGATGCCAGCTATGCGCAGTGTAACGTTCAGCTAGATAAGCCAGATCAAGTATGGGTCACGATTACCTCTTTGTTGACGGGTGACAAATACGCATTGAAAGCGATTGAGACGGGCAATAGTACTGGTAAATATCAGCTATCAGCACCAACACAAAACAATGCTAACGCTGTCAATGACAAATTTATTCAGACTCTAGCAAATGATACGTTGACTGCAAGTCTAGACGCCTGTATCGCGCCTTCTGTCGGCACTGGCGCTGAGCAGCTACCAAGCGAAGATGACTTCACCGTACGTATCGATGACTTAGATACACAAATCAATATCGTCGATGATAGCCCAAGCTTAGTCGTCACCAAAGAAAGCGACGTTAAAAGCGCTGAATTTGGTGATTATGTTAGCTACACCATCAATATCACCAATAGTGGCAACTCTACCGCTTACGATGTGCAACTAAAAGACGCCCTACCACGTGGTTTTGCTTATGTAGATGGTAGTGTACGTGTCAACCAAACTACTGATATCAATATCGACCAAGCGCAAACCACTGAGTTTAAAGCTGATGGTAAATATCAGGTGCTAAATTTAGGTAATATGGCAAATGGCGAAAGTAAAAAAATCACGTATCGTGTCTTAATCGGTGCTTCATCATTAGGCGGTGATGGCATTAACCGCGCGACTGCCGTTGCTAGCAATGAACAAGGTAAAAGCTTAGTTTCAAGAGAAGCACAGTGGAAGATTGAAGTAGAGCGCGGCGTCATGAATACTGATGGCATCATCATCGGTAAGGTCTACCACGATATCAACCGTGACGGCATTCAACAAAAAGAAGATGGCGAACTTGGCGTTGCAGGCGTGCGTATCTACATGGAAAACGGTAACTTTGTCGTGACTGATCCTGAAGGTAAGTATAACTTCTATGGTGTCAGTGCCAAAACTCACGTCTTAAAAGTTGACCGCACCACCATTCCTCACTCAACCGAGATGGTCACCCAAAGTAATCGCAATGCTGGTGATGCTGGCAGCCGTTTCGTTGACTTAAAATATGGCGAATTACATCGTGCCGATTTCGGTATCGTGGTCGGTATGGGCGATAGCACTGAGCGTTTGAATACGGAGCTTGTCGCTCGTAGCAAATCAGTGAGCGCTAAGAATGATAGCCTTGAGCAAGCAGTAAAAACCGAGCTAACCCTAGATCCTGACTACAATCGTGACTACGATGATAATGTAGACGCCAGTGGCTGCAACATCAATGGCGACTTAGATCTGGGCAGCAACTGTGACTCTGCTATCGTCAATGAGATGATCAATCCAGCCGCCAATCGTGTTGATATGACCGTAACTACGGTAGCACCGCCAGTAGAAAAAGAGCTAGAAGAATATCTCAAAGAAGTGGCTAACAATGACGTGGCTTTTATCAATTTAAACGAAGGTCAACAGCTCAGCACTTATAAACAAATGGTACAGGTACAAGCGCCACTGGGTTCAATATTTACCCTATATGCCAATGGAAAAGCAGTATCAGAACAACAAATCGGCAAAACAGCTGAGCAAGAAAAACAGAATGTGACTGCCTTTGATTACTATGCCGTCGACTTAAAGCGTGGCAACAATACCTTGCGCGGTGTCGCTACTGATGTGAATGGCAAAATTATCTCTGAGCAAACCATTAAAGTATCAACGCCAGACAATTTACAAGCCATTGACTATCGCACTCAAGCGCAGCTAGTACCGGCAGATGGCGTTAGCGATTATCAAGTCGTTATTAGCCTAAAAGACCGTGATGGCCGTCCGTATATCGCCTCAACACCTATCACTATCGATACCAATATCGGCCGTATCAATCTTAATGACAGCAGTAAAGATCAAGCTGGTACGCAAGTTATTGTCTCAGGTGGTGAGCTACTCATACCCGTGACTGCACCGAGTGTACCGGGTAAAGGTGAGTTGGTCATCGACACTGGTAGCAGTAAACAGATTATCCCGTTACAATTTACCGCGCAATTACGTCCTCTCATTGCCGTCGGCATCGTCGAAGGCGCGATCTCACTTAAAGACTTTGATGGCAGCAGCATTACTGACGCCCAAGGCGCTTTTGAGCAAGAGCTCAATGATTTCGCTGGTAACGATGACTATACCGCTTCTGGTCGCGCCGCGATGTTCCTTAAAGGCAAAGTACGTGGCGATTATTTGCTCACTTTGGCTTATGACAGCGACAAAAAAGGCGAGCGTCTGTTCCGTGATATCGAGCCTGGCGAATACTATCCTGTCTATGGTGATTCATCAGCCAAAGGCTTTGATGCACAATCTACCAGCAAACTCTATGTGCGCTTGGACAAGGGTCGCTCATTTGCTATGTATGGCGACTTAAAAACTCAAATTGATAACGATGAAGGTATTAAATTAGGTCAATATAACCGTACGTTGACTGGCCTAAAAGCCCAGTATGAAGATAGCAATACTCGCATTACCGCCTTTATCGCGGAGACCAGTTCCAGCCAACGCGTCAATGAGACTCGTGGTCTTGGTATCTCAGGCCCTTATCCATTGGCTGAAAACTTTGACGCCGTATTAGAAAACTCGGAAACTGTCGAAGTGATCACTCGTGACGCCAACAATCCAGGCTTGATCATTAGCCGTGAGACCCTTACCCGCTTTGCCGATTATGAAATTGACCCTATCAGCCGCAGCTTATTTTTAAAAGCCCCTATCGCTAGCCAAGACATCGATGGCAACCCTATTTATCTACGAGTCACTGTAGAAGTAGACGAAGGCGGCGAAAAATACTTGGTCGGTGGCATTGCTGCCAAGCAGCAGTTGACTGATAAAATCGCCATCGGTGGTAGCTATGTCAACAGTGCTGACCCTCTTAACAAAGAAGAGCTGGCTAGCGTCAACAGCGTTATCAAGTTTAACGATAAGCTAAAACTGGTCGCTGAATACGCGATGAATAAAGCTGAGAATCCAAATTTTCAGCCAAGCAATCAAATCAATGCAACAGAATTAGACGGTCAAGACGCAGAAGGTAATGCCTTGCGTATCGAGCTTGACTTTGATAACAAGAAAAACACTCGTGCCAAAGCTTATTATAACGATACTGACGAAGGTTTCGTGACTGGTGCCTCGCCGCAGACTGCTGGGCGCGCTGAATCGGGCGTCGAAGTCACTCATTTAATTAATGACAAAAAGACCGCGCTAAAACTAGAAGGCGTACGCACCAAAGATCATACCACTGATGCTAACCGCCAAGGTGTCTTAGCCAGTATTGAACAGCGTTTGAGCACCAACATCGTTGGCGAGATTGGCTTACGTTATTATAAGCAAGATGCAACGGCAGCTTCACGCAATATCCAAGCGGTAACAGACGTCGTAGATGTGACTGATAACACTCTCTTTAATGACGATATTATCAATCAATCGGCGCTAAATAATGTCAGTGATTCTGAAAAAGATATTGAAGGTACTACCGCCCGCGCTCGTATCACGGCACGGTTGCCCAAGCTCAATGACTCTTTAGTATTTGCAGAATATGAGCAAGATATTGATAACAGTAATCGTAATGCCACCTCCATCGGAGGCGAGACGTCGCTAGGTGGTTTAGGCCGCCTATACGCCCGTCATGACTTGATCAACAGTCTATCTGGTAGCTATGGTCTTGATGATACTGAAGAACGTCAACGTACCGTATTTGGTTTTGATGCCGCTTATATGAAAGACGGCAAAGTCTATAGTGAATATCGCATGCGTGATGCTATCAGTGCTCGCGAAGCTGAAGCGGCCATTGGTCTTAAGAACAAATGGTATGTCCAGCAAGGTTTAACCATCAATACTTTATTTGAGCGTGTTGAATCATTAGAGGGCGATACCGAAAACACCGCAACGGCAGCTGGCATTGGTGTAGAGTATCTTGCGAAAGAAGATTACAAAGCCTCAGCGCGTTTTGAGAAGCGTTGGGGTGAGACCAGTGACACATTACTAGGTAGCGCTGGTATTGCTTATCGCTATACCGACGATGTAACTCTGTTGGCCAAAGACATCTACTCGCGCGTCGATTATGACGATGGCAATCGTACGATTAATCGCTTCCAGTTAGGAGCTGCTTATCGTGATTATGATAGCAATCAGTTAGACATGTTAGCCAAGCTTGAGTATCGCTTAGATGATAACAGTACGGGCGATGACGCCTATCAAAAAGACGCCGTTATTTGGTCATTGAGTGGTAACTATCATCCAACGCGTCCGTTGACGTTATCAGGCCGTTACGCGGGTAAATATACTCAGTTTGATGCAGATAATATCAGTAGCGACAATACAGCCCATGCGCTTTATGCTCGTGGTCTATATGACATCAGTGAGCGCTGGGATGTGGGCTTGCAAGCAGGCACTTACTGGAACAAACAAGCAGATGATATGTCTTATATGCTGGGTGCGGAAGTAGGCTACAGCCCGATGACCAATCTTTGGTTGTCACTAGGTTACAACTTTATGGGCTTTGAGGATGAAGACATCGCTTATGACGATAGCACTATGGAAGGCGCTTACTTTAGATTACGTTTCAAGTTTGACGAAGACCTATTCAAACGTGATGATCCACGTAAGAACCAGCGTTTGACGACTCACTCTACATTGTAATTTATCCCCATTGTCGTGTTATCATCTGACGACAATGCGGGCGTTATCGCGCTGTTCATCATATTATATGACAGATATATTTTAATAAGCGATGAGATCAGCGCCGAAAACCGCAAGTACCAATACTAATATTGATACTGATCCGCTTAATATGAGGTTTTGCATCATGCCTAATCCTGCCAACAAAGCAGCCCATTATAAACAGCCTATAAAGGCTTTATTATCAACCGCTTTCTTCCTGACAATGACCTCGATTGCATCGGCGAGTCATCATACTCCTGAAGTGGCAGTAACCCATGACGCTACTCACTGTGCCAATGATGTTCAAACTCAGTCTCACCACCCAAAATACCAAAGTACGCGCCAACGTGCTATGAATTGTATGTTGAAAGAGTTACAAGCGTATCAACAAGAAAACATGAGCGCACGTCAACAATACTTTGCCTATAAAGCTCAGGCTTGGCTCAACTACGCCATCCATCAAGACAGCATAAATAGTCGTTCACCTGCTGGGCAGCAAGCCGCACAGGCAGCAGAGACGATTTTGACTACCTTAAAAAATGGCAAGGAACAAGATCTCAACCTTATTCAAGACATACCCTCAAACTCTGCTCTCATGCGCCCCGACCTATGGGCAACCTTAAGCGCGCTAAAAGATAGCGGTGGTATCGAGTCAGCACCACGAGAGATAGCCTTCAGCGAGGTCGCTTTAATTTGGGCCGCTACGAACCAATGCGAGCGCGGCTGGCGGGAATCAGGCATCCATTTTCGCATGGCAGATCGTTGGCTTGAACAAGCCCGCGAAGCTTACGTCAATACCCATGATTCACAGACCAACGTCGCTTTAGAAGAGCTGATCGTCATCTATTATAAGCAATATGAGACATTAGATGCGAGTACTGATAGTTGCCGTGGGCAAGTATTGACGCCTATCCGTTAAGTTCATTATTACCACTACTCATCAAGGCAGTAAATACAAAAAAGCCGACATCATATGTCGGCTTTTTTGTATTTACTTAGCAGATATTAGAGCATGTTAATCACACTCTAATGTCTATACATCATCTAAATAGCGAAAAAACTAGCGATTCTTACGCGGTAGCTTTTCTGGTAAATAGCAACGCAAATAAGCGATAAACGCAGTGTTTGCTTCTTGAATATATTCATTGGTAATGCTTTGATGACGGCGATAAGACAATGTAAATATCGCATTAATAATGCTATAAGCAATCAATAGCGTGTCTTGAATATCATGGAAACTCGGCATCTCATAGCGCTCTGATAAACGCTTATAAACCAAATCGACGATCTGATGATCGATATCTTCACCAAAACTATCACCTTCAAAATCAGGCGTGTTCGTGTCATAAATGAGCTTGGCTTTGGTTTCATCGTTATGGAATATCGTCACACAATTATCAATAAGCGCCGTCAAATAGCCCTGCCATCTGTCATAATTACCAATATCGACTGTTTCTACTATTTCTAATATTTCGATAGCATTCAAAAAACGCAATGCTAAAAATATCGCTTCGATGTTAGGAAAAAAGTGATAAGCAGAAGCCCTTGGAATGCCTGCTTCTTCACATACAGCTGCCAAAGTAATGTCATTGATAGGTTGTGTTTCACTTAACTTCTTGGCACCAGCCAAAAGTTTTTGACGGCGCGCACGGCCTTGTTGGCTGGTAAACTTGAACTTATTCGGGACCAGTTTTTTTGCCAGTTCCGAATCTACCAACACATCTTCAATCTTTTCGTCTTTATTTTCGCTCATCATAAGTCTCTTAATGTTACACCCTATTTTATAAATATAATCTTCAATAGATAGTATTCGCCCTAAATTGAAGAATTACATCCTATTAGCTAATAATGTAGCACTGATATTAGCGCTACTATGTCTAATGGAGAGGCATCATAAACGCTTGTACACTATCAAGCAAGGGAGATAAATGGGTTAAAAATTAATGTATAGGTCAACCATTTAATAGCGTTAACCACGTAATGTAAAAAATTTAATCATTGAGTTTAATTTTCGCTCTTATAATACCATGATCGATGACTCTATCTGCATAGTCCCACTTTAAATGGTCATTGAAATAGTCTACTCTTTCAACCTGACCCAGTGAAAACTTACTATCAGGAAGAAACTCTTCTGAAACAAATAATTGATCAATCACTTCTGGCATACCTTGATATATATGGGTATATGCCACATCTTTCATCCAACCATAGCGTGCTTGGATACGCGCAGCATCGAATAATGCAACATCGCGCATGCCTTTATCGTAATTAACTTCACCAGTCTCAGCCATCAATTGGGTAGTGACGCTACCAGTGACATCGTTCATATCACCTAACAAAATCAATGGCTCACGAGTATGACGTAAGCGCTCTATAATAGACATGCGAATAGAAGCTGCTTCTGCGGCGCGCATACATAAACTACGGAGCTTGGCACGGACTCGAATATTTGGATCGTCCATGTCTTCTAACAAATTGCCACTTTCATCACGCAAGAAAAATGCCCGTTTACTTTTTAGATGCGCCATAATAATCGTTATCGGTTGCCCAAAGGCATCGACCCGTACTACCAATGGTGGACGATTAAAGCGCTGGTAAAGACCAATATCAGGGATATCAATCACCGCTTTTGGTGCAATGTCTTCAAGCAAGCGGCTTTCTAATTGCTCAAAACGGCTAATAATACCAACAGCAGGAGTGTTTTGTGCCCCTTTGCCATGGGTATAAGGGCTTGAACGGTCGTTACTTGCCAGCGGAACAACAACAACATGCTCGGGCTTAAATCCCAACGACACCGCCAACGCTTCAAGCGCATTACTATCCCAGACTTCTTGCACCGCAATAATATCAGCATGTGCTTTTGCTAATAAATCAGTGATGCCGCTTAGCTTGTGCTCATATTCATCGTTACTGTAAGCTGGCGCATTGTCATAATAAATTCGGTTAGGGTTGGCAAAATTGAGCAAGTTGGCAGTGGCGATATAGAATTGTCTGGCGCTTTTAGCTTCCGCATTATTGTTCATAGATTACCTATCATTTTTATTCTAGAATATTGCTTCCAAAGATGATTGGCTGTTTAATATATTCATACTTAGTAATATACAGCAAAAAAGCCTCCAAAGAAATCTTTGAAGACTTTAAAATAGCATAAATTGAAAGTATTTAGTCTATCAGCAGACCCAAGTCTACAATCAGACTAAGCCCAGTGATAAGGTAGTAAGCTTATATACTGTCTACTTACTTAAATAAAATGTGCTGTTAGTTTCGCTTATTACGATACACGATTCCATGCGTCATACGATGCTTTGCGTGCTTCTTCCCACTCCATGCGTGATTCACCTTTTACTTCATGCCATGAGCGCTCTAATTCAGCTTCATGGTCTTCAAAACGTGCATCCGCAGGATAACGAGCACGGTTGGCGTACCCTACTGCATAAGCTGGATGTAGATCACGGTCGAAGTCATAACCTTCTTTGTAATAATCAACATTTGCATATTCTGCACGCCAGTAAGCTTCTTCACGTGTTGGATCAATCGCTTCTGCTGCTGCATGTCCTGCACCGCCACCAACGATAGCACCAATCGCACCACCAATGAGTGTACCAAGTGGTCCTGCCATTGTACCGATTGCTGCACCCGCTGCTGCGCCGCCAAGACCACCAATAGCTGTACCTACTGGATGCGAACCTGGCTCACCTGTGATGATATCAGCATTCAGATCCTGCTTAGCTTCTTTTGACATATGCTTTACTTCACTGCGATCAATACCGTCATAGTTACTCATAATTTTATCCTTAAATTAATTTGTTATATTTTAGATTTATTAAGTGCTAAAAATTAGCGGTCTTACTCGATTCATGTGTTACTTGAGTCGCCTAAAGTATAGAAATTTATGGATGACAACAGATAGATAGGTTGTGTAAATTGTGTCCAGATTGCGATTGCCTTGCGTTACAGCCTGTATCTTTATAATGATTTTGTAGGACAGTGAAGCGTTTTAAGTAATTTTTCATTGAGTTGTTACAATATTTTAATGTGTCTGTTCAATATTTATAAGGATGTCAGTGCTCTATCGATGGCTCGTTGCCACTTATTAAGATGCTGTTCACGGATATCACTGGACATTTGGGGTTCAAAAACACGATCGACTTGCCATGATGCTTGCATCGTCCCTTCATCATATAGCCCTGTTTTTAAACCTGCGAGTAATGCTGCCCCTTTGGCAGTGATTTCTGTATCTCTCGGACGCAGGACAGGCACATTGAGTAAATCAGCTTGAAACTGCATCAATAAGTCATTATTGGCCGCGCCACCATCTACTCTTAGCTCAGTTAATGGATGAGGACTGTCTTTTTGCATGGCAATGAGCACATCATAAGTTTGATAGGCAACCGCCTCTAACGCAGCACGAGCAATATGGGCTTTAGTCGTGCCACGGCTCATACCAGTAATACTCGCGCTGATATCGGAGCGCCAATAAGGTGCTCCTAGCCCTGTGAATGCAGGCAGTAACACCACCTCTTCACTACTATCAACTTGGCGGGCTAAATCTTCGACTTCACTGCTCTGTTGAATCATACCCAGATTGTCTCGTAACCATTGGACAATAGCACCTGCCATAAACACACTACCCTCCAAGGCATAAGTGACTTCCTTTCTGGGTGGCTGCAACATGCGTTTGCCTGACTGTACAATTTGATCGAACGATAAATTGTCTGGACGAGTCGGTGTGGATTTTCGTTGCCAAGCGATTGTCGTTAGTAGTTTATGCTCGCTCAGTTTGGGTTTTTGACCAATATTCATCAGCATAAAACACCCAGTACCATAAGTATTTTTAGCCATGCCAGCATCGAGGCAGCCTTGTCCAAAAAGTGCCGCTTGCTGATCGCCCAATACCGCTTGAATAGGAATTTGTTTGGCAAATAGTCCTTTTTTGGTTTTACCAAAGTCACCATCAGATGGTAGGACTTTAGGCAAAATACTCATAGGTATCGCAAAACGGGCGCACAGCTCTTCTGACCACTCAAGCTTGTGGATATCATATAATAAAGTACGGGAAGCATTGGTCACATCAATGACATGCTCGCCACCGGTTAGCTTATATATGAGCCAACTGTCTATAGTACCAACCGCTATTTCTCCTCTACTGGCTCGTACGCTCAATTTCGGATTGTGCTCTAATAACCAAGCGATTTTGCTGGCGCTAAAATATGGATCTAAACGTAGCCCTGTAATGCGTTGCACTTCGCTTGTCACATCATCATGGCTGCCATTAATCATGCTACTGGCACTCTCAGCTGCGAGTGTTTTACAGTAGTTCGCCGTACGGCGATCTTGCCAAATGATGGCAGGGGCTAAAGGTTTACCCGTTTGCTTATCCCACATGACAATAGATTCACGCTGATTGGTGATCGCGATACTGGTGACGTCGGTAGCAAGTAGCCCTGCTTGATTAATCACATCATGGGCACAGCTAATCTGCGTTTGCCAAATTTGTTGCGCGTCTTGCTCGACAAATCCCGCTTTTGGGGTTTGTAAAGTGGTGGGCTGCTGTGCCATTTTTATCGGACGCGCACGATCATCGTACAATATCGCTCGACTCGATGTCGTCCCTTGATCCAAAGCCAAAATATATCCTGCCATTGCTCACATCCTATTTTGTCGCATTCATTTTTTACATTTATATTTTATAGCCGAGTCTTTATTGATGGCACGTACTTTTTGTGAGTAACGCTTATCACAATAGCCAGTTTTATTTACATTAGCACTGCGCCAATGAGCAACTGCCGACGGTTAAAATAAATGCCGTTCATTTTAATCTTGCTCAATGCTATAAGGTGCTGAAATATAGCACACACCACTATTATGTATAGTTTATAAACTGCTTTGTAGTACAACAATCATCACTAACCATCATTATCGCTGACAGCTTTTAAAAGTGATCTAAAATCGATTTAAATGCTAATGACTTGATAAACCTTTTATTATTAATTAACAAATGATGTTATTATTTGTCTTAACACCCGACCTCTAACATAAAATCATGGCTTATTCAACGCACAGTAAGCAAATACTGAGCATTGACCCGTCACTATTGTGCCACTACAGTGTAGCGCTTGTTATCCATAACAAAATATTGGCGTCTGTTAATGGTTGACCATATTGGACTGTTTGGACAGGGTTTGACCATAACAGTTGATATTTTTGATACTTTTTTGCCTGACTCTAAAATACTTTGCATTCTAATTAATGGCTTATGTGACTTATGAAATTTGCTTTATCGACTCTGTCTACTGCGGTGATTACGATTACGTTCATGGGTTTATCGGTGCCTGCTTTGGCAAGCGCTACGGATCATAATATCGAGTCACCGAATGAGGTCACAGCCGTTGCAGTGACGCAAATTATCGACGCTGACACTCAATACAGTACTCAAAGCACCATTCAAGACATCGCTCAAAACAATACTCAAAAAAACGAGATTCAAAATAGAAGGTCAACGACAGATACGGATATGGGTCAAGCCGAGCAAAAAACTGGCTTAACAACGCTTATCGATCCCATTACCCATAAAAGCATTGATAATAGTTATCCATTAGCAGTATCTAGCCTGTTAAGCCTTGAGCAAGCTCAAAATATTTTATTGCAAGTGTCACCGAAACTGGCCGCCAATCAAGCGGCGATTGCTGCTAGTGAATACCAAACGGATGCGCTCAAAACTTTAGACAATCCATTGGTGTTTGCCCAATTATCAGCCAATGCTTACAACTTAGACGCGGATCTTGACTTATCATCATTGAAAAACGGTATTGTTAATGACGTTAACAATGGTGTCGATAATGTGATTCCGCCTATTCCACCACTACCAGATTTGCCGAATTTTGGTGAATTGGTCGGTGAGCGTATCCCAGATTCTTATGAGTTAAAGCGCTCAGGCTCAACGGCTGGTGCAGGTCTGGGCGTGGTTTGGCCCATCTATACTGCTGGACGTACCAACGCTTTGACAGGTGCTTCCAATGCCCGTACCCAAGAAGCCGTCGCAGACAGCCTATTGGATAAAAACGAGCTTTATAATACCCTGATTGAGCGTTATTTTAAGGCACAGCTGGCCATCATTGCCGCTTATTTACGCGAAGATGCTTATGATACCTTGCAGCAGACTGACCATATGGCGCAGCGGCTTTTTGAAGAAGGTTTTATCTCACGTGTTGATCGCCTAGAAGCACAATCTGCGCTTGCCGATGCAAAAAGTGAGTCCGTCAATGCCAATAACGATGCTCGTCTTGCGATGATGGCTTTACAGCGGTTATTGCGTACCGACTATCGCATCAAACCTACGACACCGTTATTCGTCTCTAGCCGTCCTTTACCCGATGTAAACTATTTTCAGAATTTATCACTCACCAATCACCCAGGTCTACAAAAAGTCGCCGCCAAACGCGCACAAGCTGAGCAGCTACATGCGCTATCAGATACTGGTCACAAGCCTACCGTCATGCTCTATGGCTACGGACAAATTGAAAAAGACCCCAGTTGGGTAGCCGGTATATCAGCCAGCTGGAAGCTGTGGGGTGGTCTTGATAAAAATGCATCACTCGCATCGAGCAATGCCAAAATACGCCAAGCAGATCTGTCTGAAATCGAAGTCAGTGACAATTTATTATTACTGGTCGAAAAAAACTGGCACGATGTTAATAATGCCCAATCTCGCTATCAGGCATTACAAAGCAATGTAGATCTGGCCGCAGAAGTATTGCGTTTGCGCCAGTTGGGGCTACAAGAAGGTGTAAATACACCGATTGAGGTAGTCCAAGCACAAACGCAGTCGCTTAAAGCACGTACTGAACAAGCGCAAGCGGCGAACAGCTATGTACAATCGCTGGCCGCACTCATGCAAAGCTGTGGTACACCTCTTGCCTTTAATGCCTATCTTAATGCTGCTGATATTCGATTACCGACTTTGTATACTGAGTAATGATTTAATTTGAAAATGATAGATAGTGTGGATAAGCGTTTATATAGTTGATTCGATTTGAAAGTATGACAAGGCAGCTGAGCGAAGATGTATATTTGATACCTCAAGCGAGGTTAACGCCGCAATACTATTACAGTAGCCTGACCATACTAATTATCATGAATCTGCCATTAACCATACTATTGCTAACTCTATTGTGAATACTGTTTTATGAAAAACCCGACTTCTAAATTAATAAATAACTGGCTGCAGCCTTCATTAAAGACGTGGCGTATTGCGAACAACTCTAATGTTTGGGCACACTGCGCGAGCGTGGGATTTTTTGGTTTCTTATCAATTTTTCCAGTAATGGCGGTGTTTGTACTGCTTTATGGTCTCGCGTTTTCACCAGCTGAGATGCAAGAGCAAATCTCGGTTTTGCGTCCGTTTATACCTGATACGGTGTATGAAGTCCTCAATTCACGCCTAAGCGCATTGGTCTCTAATACCACATCCGCGCTCACGTTTAGTCTTATCTTATCGACCTTACTCGCCCTATATGCTGGCTCTAAAGGTGTTAAATCTTTAATTATTCTGATCAATCTTGCCTTTCATATCACTCAAGAGCGAAGCTTCATACAAGGTAACATTTTAGCAGTCAGCTTAACCTTTGGCGCGGTAGTAATCTTGATTATAGCGGTCTCTTCTATTGCTATTATTCCTGTAGGGGCAGCCTATTTCCCCTTCCCGCAAATAGCTAAAACGATTGCGCTTTGGAGCAGGTGGCCTATATTGGCTGGTATCATATTTTTAAGCTTTTTAAGTCTCTATCGCCTAGCCCCAAACCGTGACGCCGTTGCGCTAAAAAAACTGGTACCAGGAGCAACTCTGGCGACCATTCTTTGGATTGTATTGTCTGTGCTATTTTCGATTTATGTGCAAAACTTTAATAACTATAGCGCTGAGTTTGGCGCGCTTTCAGCTGCCGTGGTCATTATGCTTTGGCTTTATTATTCAGCATTTATCGTCGCTTTTGGTGCGATTTTTAATTCTGAAGCCTTAGAAAGCGCCAAACCTTATGCTGTACGAATGTACTAATAACATACCCTTTATCCTCAATTTTGCTGCTTTAGGAATCTCACTGTCATGACTGAATCTACCAACGAATCAGACGACTCGCGCAAGTTAAACGACTCAGAGCAATCTACTGACTCAGTCAATAACCATAACGATCAAGTAACTGATGCTGAAAATGAGCAAGCAGTGCCTACTTATAAGCGCCATGCAGAAAAAGCGGATAAATCTGCCATGATAAAAAAGGCACTTCTGGCGCTATTGGTTCTGATTGTATTAGGTGTTATTGCCTATGGTCTATATAAAAGCAATCAGCATAGCGAGCCTGAAGTCGTGACTTTGCAAGGGCAGATGCAGATGCAGCAAACCTCCATCGCTGCAAAAGTGCCGGGACGTATTGCCAAAATTCTGGTCACAGAAGGTGATGCAGTGACAGTCGGGCAACAGCTGATTGAAATGGACTCGCCTGAGATTAACGCAAAGATCAATCAAGCGCTGGCTGGCAAGCAAATGGCACAAAGTCAGTTAGATAAAGCCGAAAATGGTGCCCGTCCACAAGAGATCGCTCAAGCAAAAGCGGCGTGGCAAGCCAACAAAGCTGCTTCTGATTTGGCAGAGAACACTTACCAGCGTGTCAACCGCCTTTATGAAGAAGGTCTTATGGCACGGCAAAAACGCGATGAGGCATATGCGCAATATCTGGCCACTCAAGATCAAACTGAAGCGGCGCGCTTACAATACGATTTGGCAAAAGAAGGCACACGCAGTGAAGATAAATCAGCGGCGACAGCACAAGTAGCACAAGTCGATGCCCAACTAGAAGAAGCACTGGTGGCAAAAGAAGAAGCCAATTTAAAAAGCCCTATTGCAGGTATTGTGGACAATGTCATTGTCAGCGCGGGTGAAGTCATCGGACAAGGCGTGCCTATCTTGACGTTGGTCAATACCGATGAGCAGTGGGTCGTACTTAATGTCACCGAATCCTACTTAAACCAGTTTGCGATTGGTCAGAAATTTACTGGTACGATTCCTGCGCTGTCATCAGCAAATAAGCCTTATACCAAACAGTTTACCGTTTATGCTACTTCCACATTGTCTGACTTTGCCACTTGGCGCCCGACCAATAATGATGATGGCTTCGATGTACGTACCTTTGAAGTAAAGGCACGTCCGACGACTCCTGATGCACGTATTCGCTCAGGTATGAGCGTTATTGTACGCGTCAATCCAGCACTTACTAATGCAAGCCAAGAGTAAGCCATGCACCCGATGAAGTTAAGTAAGACTTTTTTACGTAGTGCTGCCTATGAGCGACGGTTTTTGACCAAAAATCCGTGGGACTTTAGTATGGTGGTCTGGATACCACTGGCAACCGTCCTACTAATTTGGTGGATATTTTCACAAACACAGATTACGGATTTGCCCATTGGGGTGATAGACCAAGACAATAGCCCGATTGCCAATACCGCGGTACGCTATTTGGAAGCCAGCCCTACTCTAACGGTTAAACAGCTTTATTACTCAGAGGCTGAGGCAAAAGCGGCTATTTTGCAGCGTGATATTTACGCTATTGTCATTATCCCTGAAGATTTTTCTCGGCATATTTTATCTGCTGAGCCTGCTCCATTAATTTTACAAGTAAATGCTCAGTACGGCACACATTCGGGCATTATCCAAACCAGCGTTCAAGCGGTCGCTGGGACGTTATCGGCAGGCGTTGAGATACAGCGTTTAGTCAAACAAGGCATGGCACCGTCGCAAGCTGCGATTGCTTACTCGCCGATTGGTATACAGCGCATCAGCCTATTTAACGCAGCCACCGATTATCAGCAGTTTTTGGCTTCAACCGTCATACCCGCGCTGCTGCATATTTTAGCGATGGTGATCGGTGCAACGACGATTGGTCGTGAGCTGCGGGATAAGCGACTCGGCCACTGGTATCGCTTTATCAGTACAAGTCATCCTGATTTGACACGAACCACACAAAACAAGTCAACATCAGGGCAAGTATTAAATGCCGTAGAAAACAACCAAGACTTGAGTGAAAACGATCAAGTCTCTGTCCATACGAATGAAGATATGACGGAAAGTGCAAACGTTTTAGTATTATTGTTTGGTCTGTTAGGCAAATACTTTTGGCCGACATTGGCCTTTAGCATTTGGGCGATGTTGGCTCTATGGCTTGCCACGCCGCAAGAATCCGTTGCCATGAGCTCAGTGCTTGCAACTTATGCTGGTTTGATATTATTAATAATGCTATCGTTTTGGCTGGGTGCTATCTTTACCTTAGGCTCATTTTCATTACGCATGGGCTTGTCTGCTACTGGTTTTATTTCAGCACCTTCTTATGCCTTTGCTGGTGTGACCTTCCCTTATATCGCTATCAGTGACAGTGCTCGGCATTGGTCAGATGCACTGCCACTCACTCACTATCTAAAACTGCACATTGCACAATTACAGATGCAAGCGCCTGTTGCTGTGTCATTGCCGATCGTCTATGGTCTGGCTATTGCCACGACGATTGCGATGACCCTGACTACTTTATTAACCAAACGCGCTCTGGCGCATCCTGAACGTTGGGGGGCGCGCTAATGTCATTACCACCAAAAGACCATTTATCTTCGACAACGTCAGATTCAACCAAGCAGTCCTCAACACCTAGTTTCTTAGGTAGTTTTTTACAGACCATTAAGGACATCTTTTCTGATAAAGGTGTGCTATTACTCTTACTGATTGCCCCTATTATTTATGGTTTTTTTTATCCTTGGCCGTATTCGACAGAAGTGGTCAACCATGTACCTGTTGGTATCATTGATAACGACAATAGTAATCTATCACGAACCATCGTTCGCTATGCGAGTGCCAGTCCACAGTTAGACACACAGCTTTTTCTCAACGAGCAGCAGGCTAAAGAGGCCATGTGGTCAGATGAAATCGCTGGGTACATGGTCATTCCAAGTGGGCTTGAGCAGCAAGTACTATCGGGAAAAGCGGCGAGCGTCAGCGTATTGGGTAATGGCGGCTACTTTCTGTTAAATAAAAACGTACAGATGGGCTTTTTAAAAGCAGTCAGTACGGTATCAGCAGGGATTGAAGTCAAAAAAAACGTGGCACAAGGTGCTTATTCAGCAACAGCGGCTGCTAATACTCAAGCGGTACCATTAGTAATTATCCCTTTATACAATCAAACAGAAGGTTATGGCGCTTATGTGGTGCCAGCGGTCTCTATTCTAATTTTGCAACAAACCTTATTAATCGCCACAGCGATGCTGATTGGTACATGGTATGAGCAGCGGCGACATGCGACAAGTATCCGTGGTTGGCTTGGGCGAATTGCTGCGCTCAGTATGTTTAGCTTCATTATTGGCTGCTTTTATTATGGTTGGACATTTGAGCTACACCACTATCCGCGTGGGCAAAACATGCTTGGCAGTTTACTGTTCCTTTTGTTATTTTGTCCAACCGTGGCGACACTTGGTTGTGTGCTTGGACTCTGGTTTCGCCAGCGCGAACGTAGTATGCAAATCCTAATTTTTAGCTCACTACCGATGTTTTTTGTCAGTGGTTATCCGTGGCCAGCAGATCAGCTGCCCACAGTTTTACAGATCATACGTTGGTTCGTACCCACGACACCGGGTATCAACACCTCCGTCCAGCTTAATCAAATGGGGGCTAGTATTTCCCAAGTTTCTACTGGATTTTATGCACTAGCCGCCTTATGGGTGTTTTACTTTGCGCTACTTATGTGGGTGCGCTGGCATGACGCGAATAAAGTACTTAAAACAGTGTCCTAAAGCAAAAGACGATTGCATGTCATTAGCGACTGCCATCAATAAAAGCCAAATCAATAGACCTCTTGCAAAAGTCATA
>NZ_DKHR01000062.1:0-10441 GCF_002453835.1 Psychrobacter sp. UBA6739 | reverse complement strand
TACTTATATACTTATATACTTATATACTCAATGCATGCTACAGGGATCTGTATTTATGAAGGTAATCGCGGTATTAAATCAAAAAGGTGGCAGCGGCAAGACTACCATCGCAACGCATCTGGCTCGTGGCTTACAGTTGAAAGGCCATAGTGTTCTGCTAGTAGATAGCGATCAGCAGGGCAGTGCGCGTGACTGGAGAGCGGTTGATGAAGACAATCCGGTACCAGTGATCGGGCTTGATAGACCAACACTTGATAAAGATTTAAAAAGCGTCTCTGATAAAGATTATGTGGTGATCGATGGATCGCCGCAAGCTACTAGTCTGGCTATTTCTGCTATTAAAGCCGCAGATTTTATATTGATCCCGGTGCAGCCGAGTCCTTATGATATCTGGGCAACCAGCGATTTGGTTGATTTAGTGCAGCAGCGTGTTGAGATGATGGATGGTGAACTAAAGGCGGCGTTTATCGTATCACGTGCCATTCAAAACACCAATATAGGTAAGGAAGTAGCGACTGCATTACTCGATTACAATCTTCCAGTGCTAGAGACTAGAGTTATGCAGCGTGTTGCTTATCCTAACAGCGCTGCCCTTGGCAAGACAGTATTTGATACCGAATCGCCTAACAGCAATGCGATACAAGAGATAACTGCATTGGTCAGTGAGATTCAAACATTTTTTGGTGAGGAGTAAGTCATGAGTTTATCAGCAGGTCGTCCTAGTAAGAACGTTAAGGATCAATTGGCTTTATCGGATGTGACGGACAGTCCCAAAAAGACGGTACGCGTGAATTTCAACCTAGATGAAGATAAACATATTGCACTTAAACGGTATGCGCTTGAGAGCCGAAAAACGGTTACTGAGCTGTTGACTGAAATGATTGAGGAAAAGTTGGTTGAGCGATAAGCATAAAAAATCGGATTTTTTATGCCTATAAAAAGGATATGTATAAAAAACTCAAAAAATTATACATATCGTCGAACGCTGTGCTCCTTTCTAGTATCATCAGATGCTTGTTTTCTTAAGCCAGACGTAGAAGCAAGCTGCAAAGAAAATACCCATGGCAAAACAAGCACTGTTTCCTATATCAGTACCATATTATAGAACCAAAAACGGTTAGCAGTGCTAAGGTATATTGCCCTTAATCAAAGCGCATTCAATAACGATTTAAGTTACACAAAATATAAGGGGCTTCTAGCCCCATCATTATTCCTATAGGATTTTTATCATGACAAGTACCCAACAACGTGCCGAACTACACCGTCAAATTTGGCAAATTGCAAATGAGGTTCGTGGTTCAGTAGATGGCTGGGACTTTAAACAGTATGTATTAGGTACTTTGTTTTACCGATTTATCAGTGAGAACTTTTCTAGTTATATTGAAGCAGGTGATGAGAGTGTCAATTATGCCAAGCTCTCCGATGATGTGATTAACGCAGATATTAAAGACGATGCCATTAAAACCAAGGGCTATTTTATTTATCCAAGCCAACTGTTTGCCAACATTGCAGCAGGGGCACATAGGAATGAAAACCTTAATACAGACTTAGCCTCCATATTCAAAGCGATTGAAGGTTCAGCCAATGGTTACCCGTCCGAGCCTGACATCAAAGGCTTGTTTGCGGATTTTGATACCACCAGCAACCGTTTAGGTAATACGGTTGATGATAAAAATAAGCGCTTAGCAGCGGTGCTTAAAGGTGTGGCGGGTCTCAAGTTAGATCAGTTCTCTGACAATCAAATTGATTTGTTTGGTGATGCCTATGAGTATCTCATTTCCAACTATGCCGCCAATGCTGGTAAGTCAGGGGGTGAGTTCTTTACGCCACAAAGCGTCTCTAAGCTAATTGCGCAAATTGCCATGCACAAGCAGGAAACGGTCAATAAGATTTATGACCCAGCTGCAGGTTCGGGTTCGCTGCTATTGCAAGCTAAAAAGCACTTTGATAACCATATCATTGAAGACGGTTTTTTTGGTCAGGAAATCAATCACACCACGTATAACCTTGCACGTATGAATATGTTTTTGCATAACATCAACTACGACAAGTTTAATATCGTGCTGGGTGATACTCTGCGAAACCCGCACTTCGGTGATGATAAACCTTTTGATGCTATTGTCTCTAACCCACCTTATTCAGTGAAATGGATTGGCAGCGACGATCCTACCTTGATTAACGATGAGCGTTTTGCGCCTGCCGGAGTGTTAGCGCCAAAATCTAAAGCTGACTTTGCTTTTGTGCTTCATGCGTTGAATTACTTATCCAGTAAAGGACGAGCAGCCATAGTCTGCTTCCCTGGTATCTTTTATCGTGGCGGTGCTGAACAAAAAATTCGTCAGTACCTGATAGATAACAATTACGTTGAAACCGTGATTTCTCTTGCGCCCAATCTGTTCTTTGGTACAACCATCTCGGTCAATATCTTAGTGCTCTCCAAACACAAAACGGATAACAAAACCCAGTTTATCGATGCCAGTCAGTTATTTAAGTCAGAAACCAATACCAATATTCTGACTGATGCAAACATTGAGCAGATTATGCAGCTGTTTGATAGCAAAGCAGACAGCGAGTATGTAGCCGTGAGCGTCGATAACAGCGCGATTACGACCAATGACTATAATCTGTCCGTCAGCGCTTACGTGGAAGCTGAGGACACGCGTGAAGTGACTGATATCAATACCCTCAATGCTGAGCTGAAGACCACGGTAGCTAAGATTAATCAGCTGCGCACTGATATCGATGCCATCGTTGCGGAGATTGAGGCATGAGTGATTTGAGTTATATGGATAAGCTGCTTGATGGGGTTGAAGTTAAGAAATTGACTTTGGGCGATATTGGTGAGTTTATTCGCGGTAACGGAATACAAAAAAAAGATTTAGTTGAAGCAGGGTTTCCAGCAGTACATTATGGGCAAATATTTACCCGATACGGTTTTTCAGCCGTTCAAGCTTTTACATTTATCTCTGATGAATTAGCGAAAAAATCAAGAATAGCGCAGAAGAGCGATTTATTAATTGCGACAACTTCAGAAAATGACGAAGATGTGCTGAAATCTATAGCATGGCTTGGTGAAAAAGTTGCTATTTCCGGCGATATGATGCTATTTAGACATGGTCAAAATGTAAAATATTTAGCATATTATTTTCAGACAGATGATTTTCAAAAACAAAAAATTAAGTTTATTACTGGAGCGAAAGTTCGAAGGGTTTCTAGAGATAGTCTTTCCAAAATGACAGTTTCACTTCCTTCATTAGAAGTCCAAGCCGAAATTGTACGGGTTTTAGACGCATTTACAGAGCTTACCGCAGAGCTTACCGCACAGCTTACCGCAGAGCTTGTAGCACGCAAGCAGCAATATACCTACTATCGTGATCAGCTCTTAACGTTTGAAGAAAGCAAGGTTGAGTGGAAAAAGCTAGAAGATGTATGTGAAAAGATTTCTTCAGGTAAAAATAAATTTAAATCTGAGTTAGGGCTTTATCCTGTCTTTGGTTCAACAGGAATCATTGGAAGAACAGATGCTAAGGTTTATTCAAAAGAACAGATATTAGTAGCTAGAGTTGGTGCTAATGCTGGACGTGTAAATATAGCAAAAGGCGAATATGATGTTTCAGATAATACGCTGATAGTTCAAAATAAAGATAATATTATCTTAAAGTTTCTATATTATTATTTAGTAAATGTAAATCTAAACCGTTTTACTAAAGGAGCTGGACAACCATTACTCACAGCTGGTCAATTAAAAACTATGTTGATTCCACTCCCTCCGCTCGCCGAACAACAACGCATCGTTGCTATCCTCGATAAATTTGACGCCTTAACCACCTCACTCACCGAAGGCTTGCCGCGTGAGATTGAATTGCGTCAGCAGCAGTATGAATATTATCGTGAGCTGCTTTTAAGTTTCCCTAAGGCTGAGGTAGCAAAACATGACTGAACAGACCAACACCATTGCAGAATCGAATAATTTTATTGTTCTCAATAAATATACCAAGTGCGATCAGCCCGATGGGGGCTATCAAACTGAAGACGATTTAGAACGTGAGTTACTCACAGACCTACAAAACCAAGGTTATGAGTTTGTCGCTGATTTAAACTCACCCAAAACCATGTTGGCCAACGTGCGCGTGCAGCTACAAGCCTTAAATGACGTGCAGTTCACCGATGATGAGTGGCAACGCTTTGTCTTGGAATACCTCGATAATCCTAGCGATAACAGCACCGATAAAGCCCGTAAAATCCATGATGACCATATCCATGACTTTACGTTTGACGACGGGCGCTTGCAAAATATCGCGCTACTCGATAAGAAGAACATCCCACGCAATAAAGTACAGGTGATCAAGCAGTTTGCTCAAACAGGCACACAAGCCAACCGTTATGACGTTACTGTTTTGGTGAATGGTCTACCTTTAGTGCAGATTGAGCTTAAAAAACGTGGCATTGCCATTCGTGAAGCCTTTAACCAAGTACATCGTTATAGCAAAGAGAGCTTTAACTCCGACAATTCCTTATATAAATACTTACAGCTGTTTGTGATCTCAAACGGCACCGACACGCGCTACTTTGCCAATACCACCAAGCGCAATAGAAACAGCTTTGATTTCACCATGAATTGGGCGCGCTCAGACAACACCTTAATCAAAGACTTAAAAGACTTTACCGCTACCTTCTTCCAAAAAAACACCCTGTTAAACGTGCTGATGCATTACACCGTCTTTGATGTGAGTGATACCTCACTGGTGATGCGTCCCTATCAGATAGCGGCGACTGAACGAATTCTGTGGAAAATAAACAGTGCTTATCAAGCCAAAAACTGGAGCACTCTTGAGAGTGGCGGCTTTATTTGGCATACCACAGGCTCAGGGAAAACTTTAACCAGCTTTAAAGCAGCACGTTTGGCAACAGAACTGCCTTTCATTGATAAAGTGTTCTTTGTGGTAGATCGTAAGGATCTTGATTACCAAACTATGAAGGAGTATCAGCGCTTCTCCCCGGAGAGCGTAAACGGTTCAGACAGCACTGCAGGTTTAAAACTTAACCTTGATAAAGACGATAATAAAATCGTTGTCACCACCATTCAAAAGCTAAACAACCTAATCAAAGGTGAGGCTGATTTACCCATCTATAATAAACAAGTGGTGTTTATCTTTGATGAGGCACATCGTAGCCAGTTCGGTGAAGCGCAGAAGAACCTGAAGAAGAAGTTTAAAAAGTTCTATCAGTTTGGCTTTACGGGTACACCAATCTTCCCTGAGAACGCATTAGGAGCTGAGACTACCGCTGGAGTGTTTGGTCATGAGCTGCATTCCTACGTCATCACTGATGCCATTCGTGATGAAAAGGTATTGAAGTTTAAAGTCGATTACAACGATGTACGGCCCCAGTTTAGCGGCATTGAAAGCGAGCAGGACGAGACGAAGCTCACCGCAGCAGAAAACAAGCAGCTGTTATTGCACCCTGATCGTATTCAAGAGATATCGCAATATGTATTAACCCATTTTAGGCAAAAAACCCACCGTCTGAAGTCTGGTGGTAAAGGCTTTAACGCTATGTTTGCTGTCAGTAGTGTAGACGCTGCTAAAGCCTATTATGAAACCTTGAATAAGTTGCAAAAGGACAGCGACAAACCGTTAAAGATTGCCACTATCTTTTCTTTTGCCGCCAATGAAGAGCAAGATGCATTGGGGGACATTCCTGATGAAGGTTTTGAACCCACTGCCATGAACAGCAGTGCTAAAGAGTTTTTAAGCAGTGCTATTGGCGACTATAACGCGATGTTTAAAACAAATTATGGTGTAGACAGCAAATCCTTCCAAAATTACTACCGCGACCTTGCAGGGCGCGTCATTAATCAAGAAGTGGACTTACTGGTTGTCGTTGGCATGTTCTTGACGGGTTTTGATGCGCCTACCTTGAACACCTTATTCGTGGATAAGAATCTGCGCTACCACGGCCTAATGCAAGCTTTCTCACGTACCAACCGTATCTATGATGCCACCAAGACGTTTGGCAATATTGTGACCTTTCGAGACTTAGAAAAAGCGACTATTGACGCCATCACCTTGTTTGGTGATAGAAATACCAAAAACGTGGTGCTAGAGAAGAGCTATAAAGAGTATTTAGAAGGCTTTACCGATATTGCCACAGGTAAAGCGCGCCGCGGCTATTTGGAAGTGGTCAAAGAGCTACAACAACGCTTCCCTAATCCTGATGAGATTGTCAAAGAGTCTGACAAGAAGGACTTTGCCAAGTTATTCGGGGAGTATTTGCGTGTCGAGAACATCTTACAAAACTATGATGAGTTTGCAAGCCTAAAAGCACTGCAAGACTTGGATGTAACCGATGCTGACGCTGTTGAGACGTTTAAGGATGAGCATTACCTAAACGACGATGACTTAGCCGCTATGCAAGCCATTAAAGTGCCTGCTGAACGTACCGTACAAGATTACCGTTCTACCTATAACGATATACGTGATTGGCTACGTCGTGAAAAAGCGGGTGACCAGCAAGATGAGTCTTCGATTGATTGGGATGACGTGGTTTTTGAGATAGATCTGCTCAAATCACAAGAGATCAATCTGGATTATATCCTTGAGCTGATTTTTGAGCATAATAAAAATACCAAGGACAAGTCTGCCTTGGTTGAAGAGGTACGTCGTTTGATTCGGGCAAGCCTTGGCAACCGCGCTAAAGAGAGCTTGGTAGTAGACTTCATCAATCAAACCAACTTGGATACCATCCCTGACAAATCCAGCATCATTGACGCCTTTTTTAGCTATGCTCAGGTAGAACAACAACGCGAAGTCAAAGATATGATTGCCGCTGAAAACCTGAATGAAGAAGCTGCTAAGCGTTATATCACCGCTTCTTTAAAGCGTGAGTACGCTAGTGAGAACGGTACAGAGTTAAATGCTATTTTGCCCAAACTGAGTCCACTCAATCCACAATACTTAACCAAGAAGCAAAGTGTTCTACAGAAAATTGCTGCCTTTGTTGAGAAGTTTAAAGGCGTGGGTGGAAAGGTGTAGTTAAATTAAATAGGCACAGTAACTGTAGTGGGACTTGAGCCTTTAACTGCGCTCTTCGAGGAGTCTTGCAGAGCGCTAAAAACAAAGAAGCGGCTAGGATTTACTAATATCGAAAACAATGCCCCTTTTTTTTGACTCTGCGTTAGCATGTTGTGGTGATGGACGTTTATCAGATTAGACTGTTATTAATTTTAGGGTTGGAAAGGGTATATGGATAGTAGTGATTTTATTAAATATATTGAGTGCGATGCCAATGGCAGGTTTATTAAAAGAGAGAGTAAACATCTTGAGTTCAAAGAGAACTTTAATATAGGTGCGATTATACAGGGCGAATTATCCAAAACATTTGCTGCGTTTGCTAATGCTGCTGGCGGTGTTATTATTTTTGGAGTTAAAGACAAGCCAAGAAGGGCGGTAGGGCTTTCTAACAATAATTTTGAAGAACTAAAAGAGGAGAAGCTTGCAGAACACCTGAACAACCAGTTTTCTCCTGAAATTCTTTTTGAAATATATTCATTTAGTCATCAAAACATGAATTTTGGGGCGATTATCATTTCAAAATCAGAGAGTAAGCCCATAATTTGTATAAAGGAGGTCAAAAAAAATAAAGAAGGAGATATATTTTATCGATACTTTGGTAGAAGTGAGAAAATAAAACATGCTGAATTATTAGCAATCTTAGATGAGATTAAACAGTTAGAACAGAAGAAATGGATGGAGCATATTCAGAATATTGCGAGGATAGGTCCACAAAACATCACGTTAATGGATATGTATAGAGGTGAAATACCCTTACCCAATAACAAGACAATGCTAATAGACTCTAAGCTTCTAAAGGATATAAAGTTTATTAATTCAGGTCATTTTGTTGAGAAAGATGGTAGCCCAGCAATTATGCTGGTGGGTAAGGTTCAAGGCGTTGAAACAGCTATACCTAATTTTAGTCTTGAGGAGGATTTTTATACTGCAACTGAATTGTGCGAACATCTTAATTTGTTGTCACCCAAAGGTAGTCCATATCTATTGACTGCTATAATATGGAAGTTTGAACTACAGAAAAATAATAGGTTTTTCCAGACCAAAGGAAGTCAAAAATTTTATAGCAAAACATGCCTAGAGTTCCTCAAAGAGAAAAATATCACTCTAGATGATGCTATGGATATGCGTAAAGAGTATCAGGATAGACAGCGATAGACAGTAACATCATCTGAACCTCTAGCGAGCCAATCAGGTGCTTTCACTGGTTCGGTCCCCTAGTGAGGACTTGAATATCAAGCTGCAAGCTATTGATGTCAGTAGTCAAAATACTCATAGCAGCTCAGTGTACATAGCAGTGTACCTTTCAAGATGAAATGGCGGCATATCCATCTTTTTAATTAGTCGCTGTACCTATTAAATATAAGATCGCCTTTAATGAAGGCTTACCTCCCAGTTGTCACTAAACAGATTGGCTTTAGGAATAAAAAAATCTTACTCTAACATAGATATCAGTTTCACAAAGGAATGTATCTTGTTAGCACAGCGTTCATTTTTATTAGTTCATACATGATTGTCTCTCATACCTAATAAGCAGACTGCTTACCCCAATCATAGATACCACGTTTATAAGCGTAAATCAGCATAATTAAGCCAGCGATAATCATCGGTGCGCTTAATATTTGTCCTTTGGTCATCCAACCTAAAAGGATAAATCCTTGATCAGCATCTGGCTGACGGAAGAATTCAATGATAAAGCGGCTGATACCGTAGCCCAGTAAGAACACGGCAGAAGCGGCCATACGTGGACGCGGCTTTGATGAGTACCACCATAAAAAGATAAATAGCAGCAGACCTTCGGCGAAGGCTTCATATAGTTGCGATGGATGACGAGGCAGTATGTACTGACCATTAACCTCAATCATTAATTCTTGCAATTGTGGATTGCTCTGTAATTGCTCCATATCAAAGGCAGCGGCTTGCGGAAAGTAGGTCAGCCAATTATAGCCACCGTCTGATACGCGCCCCCATAGTTCACCATTGATATAATTACCGATACGACCAAACAGTAAGCCAGTTGGCACGCAAGGAACGATAAAATCGAATACTTGAAAGGTGGTTTTTTTGTATTTACGCGCAAAGAACCACATACCTATCATGACGCCAATAAAGCCGCCGTGGAAAGACATACCGCCTTCCCAAACCTTTAATAGGTATGCGGGGTTTTGTAGTAGCTCGCCGAATTGATAAAACAGCACATAGCCAATCCGACCGCCTAAAATAACGCCAAGCGCCCCATAAAAGACCAAATCAGACACCATATCGGTGGTCCAATTGTCGCGTTTGGTACTACGATACCAAGCCAGACCATAAGCGGCGGCAAATGCCAGCAGGTACATTAAACCATACCAGTTCACTTCTACTGGACCCAAAGACAGCGCAACGGGATCATACTGAGGATGAATCATCATAAAGGTATCATAATTATTGATAATAAAATGTTGGTCATAATAGCAAAATTTGACCCTTGCGAACACGACCGTCTGTTCAAAACAAAAGAGTGTCAACGATCATAACGTGGTGCTGGAATAAATATTTCGAAGCATCTGTTTGGCTTGCGCGCAGCAAGCGGAAAAAAATTATCCCAGCAATGTGATATTCTCCCTAAATCTAATCAACCAACTGAGGCGTGAATGCCTTTTATCTTTTTGAATAACAAAAAAACTATGGAGAAAAGTAGATTCGATGCATGTCACGAATATGGTCATTTGGTTAGAGGTATCTACAGCATGATAATATCTGAAAGTTTCGTAGAATCGCTTGATCAAGACTTAGAGTCTAAAGCAGCTGAAACATGAATCCTACAATAAAATTTATGCTGATTAAATTATTATGATTAAGTTTACTATTACCCTCGTCTTCTAAGTGTGGTTAGACCTTTGCCAAAATAGCTCAGTAGTAATAGCAGCGCTATTATTATCAAGATAGGATAATTTCCCATAAGCATAAAGGGAGTGTTACCAACCCGTGCCTGTATCTCACCACGTAGTACAGTACGCTCAAACTGCGGTGCGCGTTTTACAATACGACCTTTATGGTTAATGATAGCGGTAACACCAGTATTGGTCGCTCGAATAAACCAGCGCCCGTTCTCAAGAGCGCGCATTTGTACCATTTGCAAATGTTGCAATGGTCCTGCTGAAGTGCCAAACCAGGCATCGTTAGAGACGGTCAACAAAAAGTCAGTATCGATGGCATTTTTACGCGTAGTATCTGGATAAGCTACCTCATAACAGATAGCCGTCCCTATATTGTGTCCACGCACTTGTAGCGGTGACTGCTGATCACTACCACGACTATAGCTCTTAATATCCTGACTACCGGCCAAATTTGGGAAAATATCGAGTACGCCTTCAAATGGAATATACTCT
>NZ_DKHR01000007.1:10473-18422 GCF_002453835.1 Psychrobacter sp. UBA6739 | reverse complement strand
CTACTTTTGCAAGAGGTCTATTCAAGATAGTCCTCTGGTAAATTATCTTTTACTTTTAAATAAATTAACTCGTTGTATCTACTAATCGGATCTTCATATCCCTGCAGATATTCCCTTAATAAATTTATAAAGTCATGATCATCATAATTTAAGTTTAACCGACTTTCACCTACATCATCGTTATCAATATATAGTAATGCTTTTGCATCACTAACACTCAACGAATCTAATGCCTTATAAAAATCCTTTACTAATTTTCTGCCGTTTCTTATCTCATCAATAACGCAATCTATTTCTAATCTATAAAGTTGGGACTTTGCATAATTGTCTATACTTGGGTCATTAACGATACGACCCTGAGGGTCGTATGTTTTTGGTTGCCTACTCATTATTCCCTCTCCTTAAAAGCTCGTAAAAACCTAATATCGCTTTGACAAAACCGTAATTCTTTTCTGACAAAAGTCTGACTAAAAACTCTTGTATGCATCTATAGATATAGGTTTTTCCCGATTATCCAGTCTTTAACAATATATACCAATAATTTGCTTAACTCCATCTTTTATTAATTCCGTCATATCAAGCAATCTTTTATGAACTGGTACAAAGATACGTGGACGTTTTTACAGCGCAGCTTGGCCATCCTTAGTGGGTTATAAATAATATCTATATAACATCCAGCCTCATGGAATGCTAATGCTAATGCTATGTGGTTTGATCTATCGATCAAACTTATCATAACTGACAACCAGTAAAAATAAACTGACTCTAGGATAGTTATGAAACCATAACCGTTCGGAGCAAGACTGATGAGAAATCACAAACTAACGCACCACCAAGTAGTAACAGATGTCGATAGAACAGTAAGAGGGATTTTAGAGGGCAAGTTTAGTATTCGTAAACTACGTTATAAACTGCAGTATCTATATGCTGCTCTGATGAGCGAATATAACGACTCTCTAAAATATGATGAAACCATCCATTGGTTCATTGCTACGATACAAGTGCTGCAAGGTGAGTACTATGCTACAGAGATCACTTGGGATGCTGACTTGGTCTATGAATTCGTGGACGAGATTCAAAGCTATGAGAATGAATACTCGCTAATGAAGATTAAATTTAGGTTACAAGAACGTCGTAACACTCAGAAGCTGACTAAGTATGTAAATCAATTAGTAAATCATTATTCAAGAGTACTCATGGTCAGGGTGGACTTGAAATATCACAACAGCGATAAAACTGAAATTGGAGTGGATGAGTTTCGAGAGCATATGAGAGTGTTGAGAGAACGTTTGAGTAATAAAGATAGATGCATAAAGGGACTAGAAGGATATGCTTGGGCGCTTGAGCAAGGGTATAGGCGTACAGAGAGTGGTAACTTACACTGTCACCTGTTACTAATTTATAGTGGGGCTGAGCGTAAAAACGCTTATTATTTAGCGAAGGAGATTGGTGAGATTTGGGAATCTATCACTAATGGTGCAGGAGGCTACTTTAATAGTCATACATCAGGCTATATCAAAACGCTTAAAAAAATTGGTCAATCTCCTGTTGCAATGGTTCATCGAAAGAATAGTCATGAAGTCAAAAAAGTATTAGAGGTGTCAGAGTATTTGACGACCAAGTCTAAGGATGTTGATGGTAAGTTTAACCAACGACTGAAGATGAAGGTTCCTAATATGAGAACTTTTGGTACAGGACAATTTGATATCAATAAACGTCGGGGCATAAAGCAATAGCAAAATAATCTCAAACCTATATTACAGTAATGAGATAGCGCATTAGTCATTAGTAAAGCGCCAAATCTAACATATTCAGGTCTGCCTCGAGCAGGCCTTTTTTATGCCCAAAATAAATAGGAGCCCTTATGAAACCCATTTGTCCTTGCTGTCGCTCATCTGCTGTTTATGAGGTGAATGGTAGTGGTAATAGTACTATCGTTGAAAGCCTGTTCTCTCCTGCCATGCTAGTCAGTCTTGGCGTCAGTATCTGTAAGACCCTAAAGTTCCATCCAGCTATAGGTGCTGTGGCAGGTGTTGCCTTAGCTGCGGTGATCGAGCTTGCTCAACCGAATAACGCTTTACCACTATTAGCGAACAAGCAGTATCGGTGTAGTAATTGTACTCACATTTTTAGTAGCTTTAATTAATCCATTCATCCACTTAATTTATTCAACAATAAAAGGAATATTCTTATGGCACATTTAATCGAAACAATGGCATTCGTAGGCGAAACCCCTTGGCATGGTTTGGGCGAAGAGCTGGCTCCCAAACAGCCTATCGAGATCTGGGCAAAGCAAGCGGGTATGGATTGGCGTATAGAGTCATCGGACGTTAGCTACATGGCAAACAATGACAAAGGGCATAACCTGATTTTGCCCTTTGTTGAGCAAAAGGTATTGTACCGTAGTGATAACTTCGAGCCGCTATCGGTGGTCAGTCAGCGTTATCAAGAAGTGCAGCCGCGTGAGATTTTAGAGTTCTATCGTGATCTTACTGAGCAATCTGACTTTGAGCTAGAAACGGCTGGCGTACTTAAAGGAGGGCGTAAGCTATGGGCTTTGGCCCGTACAGGCCAGTCAGCAACGCTTAAGGGCAAAGATGTCAGTAATGGCTACTTGTTACTGGCAACGGCTTGTGACGGCACGCTGGCGACCACAGCACAGTTCACATCGATCCGTGTGGTGTGTAATAACACCTTAGCCATTAGCCTCGCTGATGGCAGTGGTGGCGTAGTAAAAGTACCGCACTCCACTTCGTTTGATGCGGATAAGGTCAAGCAGCAATTAGGTATATCGGTGAAGCAATGGGATGAGCACAGCTATGAGATGAAGCAGCTATCTGAGCGGCGTGTCACCCAAGCAGAAGCCGCCAACTATCTAAGCCGTGTATTCAACGATCAGGACAATGACATCATTCTGTTTAACAGTGCTAAGAAAGAGAAAGACGCTGTGCCCAATGCAAAAGCGATGAATCAGGTGATGCAGATGTTTAACGGTCAAGGACGTGGTGCTGATCTCGATGCCGCTCGTGATACCGCTTATGGCTTGCTATGCAGCATTACGGAATACGTCGATCATGAACGACGGGCGATGTCGAGAGACCATAGATTAGACGGTGCTTGGTTTGGCTCTGGCGCTAAGCTTAAACAAAAGGGTTTAGAGGAATCCTTACTGATGCTGGCTTAACCAGTCACATTTGAAATCTGACCATACAATCAACCACGCCTTCGAGCGTGGTTTTTTTATGCCGTCTTTTTAATAAACAGTATTAACCAATAACAAATCTAACGAAGGAGTTCACCATGAACACAATCGCTTTAAACCATATCGCTCAGCTAAGACAAACCAAGCGTGTAACCGTTAAGGTAAAAACGCCCATCACCACAAAAACCAATATAGATAGTGAAACGGTAAAGCCGTCTGCCACTCAATCAACCACCGCAAAACGTCTGGTCAATACCAAAACGCTCAGTCATGAGGAATGGCTACAAGTTCGCAAGCAAGGTATTGGTAGTAGTGACGCAGCAGCAGCTTGTGGTATTCATCCGTATCTCTCTATGCTTGAGCTGTGGATGATCAAGACCGGTCGTTTGCACTCACACTTAGATGACGATATTGATGGCTATTCTCCCTTGTACTGGGGCAATATCTTGGAGCCTATGGTTGCTAAGTATTATCAGCAGCACACAGGCAATAAAGTTCGGCGTGTTAATGCCATCTTGCAGCATCCTGATCCTGACAATCACTTTATGCTGGCTAACTTAGACTACGCCATCACAGGAAATGAAGAGGTGCAAATTCTTGAGTGCAAAACCGCAGGGGAGCATGGCGCTAAGCTCTGGAAGCATGGCGTGCCTTTGTATGTCACTTGCCAAGTACAGCATCAACTGGCAGTCACTGGTAAACAGGCTGCTCATATCTGCGTGTTAATCTGTGGACATGAGGCGAAGATATTTAAGGTTGAGCGTGATGAGAAGCTGATTGCGTCCATCATCGAGCATGAGCGGCTGTTCTGGCAATACGTGGAGACCGACACCCCGCCAACGCCTGATCACTCTGAATCAGCAGCTCGTGCATTAAAGCTGCTTTATCCAACTCCTGAGCCGTCCAGCAAGGTTGATCTACGGGAAGATGACGGAGCCAATAAATTATTTGAGCAATTGCTTAGCTACCGTGATTACATGCAAGAGTTGGAGCAGCGCCATGACCAAGTGAAGCATCAGTTGCAAAGCTTAATTCAAGACAATGAGATTGCGGTATTCGAGAAAGGCGCGATTTCTTGGAAACGTTCTAAAGATAGTGTTGGCTTGGATAGTAAATCGCTCACCAAAGCGCATCCTGAATTGCTTGAGCAGTTTAGCAAAACACGCCCGGGCAGTCGTCGCTTTGTGATTCTTAACGATAACTAAGCTAAGAATCAGTCATCAATCATAATCAATAAATTAATCCAATTACTCGAATAAGCGCATAACAGCCCACCTGTCATAGGTGGGATTTTTTATGGCTAAACACATTTTATTAAATACATAAGGAATATCACCATGATTAAAGGTCTCACCATCACCCCTCCAGTTTTAGGTCGTATCAGCATTGGGCGTGTCATTCAAAAGGATGGCAAGCGTTTACCTGCTAAGGACGATCAATTCACTATTACCAGTCAAGTACAAAACAAAGACGGCTGGATCAATCATCCACTTGATGAAAAGTTGCGAGAGCACAGTAAAGGCAAGCTCAGACAAATACCGGTACGTATGCTGTTTAATGATCCTGAGCTTAATTTGCGAGCTGAATATACCTTATTTGATAGACAGACCGGACGCCCACTATGCGTGGGTGACGGTGAGCAATGTCAACGTCGAACCAGTAAAGGCGTTGAAAGCCATCCTTGCCCATCGCCTGATCGTTGTCCACTGGCACAAGGCGGTGCTTGTAAGCCTTATGGCAGACTGTACGCCAATCTCAGTGAAGACGATGAGCTAGGCACCTTTATCTTTCGCACCACAGGCTTTAATAGTATTCGCACGCTTGCAGCAAGGCTCAGCTACTTTGCTGCGGTATCGGGTAATAAGTTGTCATGTCTGCCATTACAGCTAACACTCAGAGGAAAAAGCACCACCCAAAGTTATCGGACACCAATTTACTTTGTCGATTTAACATTGCGTGATGGGGTAACGCTTAAACAAGCAGTGCAAGATGCCGGGGCAATTGATGCGGAGCTTAGCGAACACGGCTTTGATCAAGTGGCATTAGAGGAAGCTGCCAAACAGGGCTACGTGAACTCATGCTTTGAGGTTGATGGCGATGATTTAGCGGAAGTCGCTGAAGAGTTTTATCCGATGGAAGTAGATGACGTAAGCAATAACCTGCAAAGGAACTATCAGAGCGGGTTAGCCACTCATAACGTGACTAGCATCGAACAAGGTCTACGGAAAAGTGTGACAGTAGTGAGCTAACGCATTCAAACCAAATACAGAACATAAAAGGGAGCTGATCGATTCAGCTCCCTTTTATTGCTTGAAATAAGGGAAGTGTTCGGACTACATGGGATCCCATAAAAAAATACGAGATTCGGTAATCTGTATGAGAGGAAACGCTCTCAATCACTTACAAGGAGCTAATCATGGAAACTTTAAATATTAATAACCAAACTCACACAGCAAATCTAAATGCCGTACGTATACCAAGAATGCTGCCCGTAAAAGAGGTGGTTTACTTCACTGGACTTGGTACTACAACTATTTACGATATGCTAGACAAAAGATCCAAACGTTACGATCCGACTTTTCCTACTCAAGTCAAATTATCTAAAGGACGAGTAGCATGGGTTGAGACTGAGATTGCAGAGTGGTTAAATACTAAACTAGCTGCTAGATTTCACTAGATAGAAATGATAAATAAGCGACTCGGTGTGGCTTATTTATCATTTAATTTCAGCATCCATAGACTAACAGATTCTTCATTCTATGCGCTTCATAACTACCTAAATGGCATCATCAATGGCTCAAGGGAAATCATCTAGCATCGCTTGTTCACGTGTGTTGTTGGCAATTCGCGATATCACACCATTATTCTCATAAAATTTATCAGCAATGGTATTGGTATAATTTCATGTCTTGATCGGTCAGTTTAAGGGAAAGTCCCGAGACGTTAACCATATTTTAGTGCTTTAAATTCCGTAAAACACTAAAACATAAAAGAGCCCTCTAGAGGGCTCTCTTATTTCTTTAAATGATTTAATGATCATTTGCAATTTTGATTAAGTTTAAGGTTTAACCTAAATTAATCTTTTTAAATATCATTCAGTACTTTTGGTTTATCTGATGAACTTGTCGGCATTTTGAATTCAATACCAGCCTTTTTAAATAGTTTTGGATATTCTACCAAAGCCATAGTTGAATTTTTAGCAATACCAGTGATATCTCCGACCACACCTTTAGCCTCAACTAAAGACATTCCTGTATTGGTCAAGCTTTTTGGATTTGCTATTAAACTCGTACCTACTTGTTTAGCACCTACCGCCAATTCACGAGCGGTTAAACTTGCGATTACAAAGTTTGTTGCAGAGTCCAACAAATGCTGCTTCTGCTCCACATTCAATGCTGACAGCTTAGCTACTGTTCCTGCTTCATCTTTTTGAGAGGCTTCTAAAACAGCATTAGACAACACTAAAATTTGTTTTTGAATTGCTTCTTGTTCTTTTGGATCAGAGGTCGTTTTCAGACTTTTCTGTTTTGCTTTTAATTCATCTGAATCTTGTTTACTTGCGAGTAATGAAGCTAAAGCAGTACGACTCTGAGTAAACATTTCATTGGTTGCTTTAGCCTGCGTGAAGAAACCATTGATATCCATATTTGAAGAAGATACACCAGTAACAGACTCAGATAATGACGATGCCATCTTACTCAGCGACCCAAAACCTGCATAGACGCTTGATGCTCCCATTGAAGCTGCTATTGCTAAAACAATTGCAATTTTTTTCATACCTTGTTATCCCTATTTTGAAGAATCGGCTTTTTGCACGATTTGATTTAAAATTTTTGGTAGAGCCTCAAACATCTGAATGTTATACATTTCATGACGATGCTGATAATCTATACCTTTTAATGCGATTTCTTGTTGCAAACCATAAGCCCCTATTTTTTCAGACTTTTTGTTGAATATGCGTGCACCACTGGCCATAACCAATATGGCGTCACAATTACTTTTGTCTGCATTACATTTAATACTGTCTTGTTTCACTTCAATCTTAAGTACTGGCTGTAAACATTTATCTGTTGGAATATAAAAGTTAGCTTTCATATCTTTTTTAAACCCAGCATTTTCAGTCATAGCAACGACTGAATCTTTCAGTAGGGTCTGTCCTTTAAAGCCTGAACCTGTCGCATAAAATGGTTGTTTCGACTGACTGGTGAAAGCGTGGTAAATCAAAGGACCAAAACCATAAAATGGCATTTCACCGACTTGTTCGATATGTAAGCTTGGACATAAAACACGCGATTGCTTCGAGTCACCCACTGGAGCAGAACTATCAAGCAAAATTCTGTCTCCAGAACGCACGGGTAAACGATCACTGCTGTTGACAGGGAAATCTAATTGCGCAGTAACCCTCGCACCTTGACGTTCCAAAACAGTCGCTTCCCATGTTGGAATCAGAATATTACGTCCTGCTGCCTTATCTGAATGATAAACATGGACTTTCATTCCGGTACTTAAGCGTTCCCCCGCATCATCAATGGTAATGCGTTGACCACTTGAACTCGAGACTTTTAAATCAGAACGAGTAAATTGAATCCCTTTTTGAAATTGTTGACCTAATTTCAAAAGTGCGTTTTTCAATACAACTTCTTTACGTGCGTCTAGAGAAAATCCCATTCCTTCTGAAATCACATCTTTAATATCATCTGTTGCATGTGCTGAGTAGATCACGCGACCAGAACGATCAATCATTTCA
>NZ_DKHR01000007.1:0-10431 GCF_002453835.1 Psychrobacter sp. UBA6739 | reverse complement strand
ACAGGAATGACATTAATCCGAATAAAAAATTCAGGTAACTCACGTTGGTTAATGTCTTCACTTTGCGCTAATGCAGTCTGTTCACTAATACTTTGTGCCATAGCACTATAACGTCGATTGACTGGCGTCAAAGTAAATGAAGCTTGCTCACCTACTGCATCAGAAAAGATTTGCTCAATTAAATCTTTTGATTCGCCTTGATAAGTCAGTACATCAACCACTAATGCTTTAGGCTTATTTATAGCCTGACGTGTATTGGTTGATACTTTACTAAAGCGTTTACTACGACCCTGCATCAATATTGGCAGTGCCACAGCATAATCACTGTCCGCATGTACCACACGAATCAAATCACCATCTAGCGAACTCAGCTCATCTTGTGCTGCGATCCCTTGCTTAAAGCCTTTATCTAGAACCAAATAAGATTTCCACCGATCAACCACTTGGGTCTCAGTTTCAGAAATTTTAAGTTTCGATTTTAATTCTTCAGTCACTTGCTTAGTCAATGTCAACAAAGTACTTTGAAATTTCTGTTTAATTGCTGTTTTTGTTGTAGGGGAATCAATTTCAGTAGTGAGTACCTGAATCGGTTGCGACAACGTCGCACTGCCACTATAAATGACCTCACCCGACAACACGTTAGTGAGTTTTAGACTTAAGGTGACTGGCAGAAAAATTTCTGCTGTCGAATCCTTCTTTACAATGTATTCACTCGCGCGTAAAACTTCTAGAGAGGCTATATAAGTACGATTTTTAGTTTTTTGCGAAATAGTATCGACAACTTGTTCACCGAAATTTTGTTTTAAACCTTGTACAAAAAGTTGCTCGGCTTGTTTACGAATGATGTCATTGTCAATCGCTTGACTAAAATCACACACAATAGAAGAACCATTCGCTTCATATTTGCTAGGATCGGTACGACAACCTTGCTCCAATCCAAAAATACCTTTCGATGGGTAGATTTGAATATTCGCATTTGCCCATGCTGAAACAAGCATCGGCATAGCCAAACATAAGACTTTGAATTTTATGTGCACTGTGTACCACCGATGCAGAGTGTGATCGTATTTCCAGCTAGTAATCGCTCGGCACTTGATAATGTTGGGCTTACTTTACGTAGCGCTTTAGCCAATTCTGCACTAATCGGTTTTTCACTCTTATAGGTCATGGTCATTTCAACCAATTTGCCGTCTTGAGTGCGAATATCGATATTTTCTGCGCCATCCATTTCATCTAAGGCAATATACAAATCATCACCTAGACGTGAAGAAACATTACCAGAAACACTTTTCACAAAAATGGTAATTTCTTTACCGTACATAGAGCGATTTTTTGCATAACCTAAAATCTGTGGTCCAACTTGGCTAACTGCTAACTCACCTAGTTTCTTTGCTACATTGGTACGGCATGAATCTGTGGTCGCACCTGTCGATGACTCTGTACGAGTTTCCCCACCCATTAAAGTCGAATCATCTACTGAATAAATTTTAAAACTTACAGCACCATCGCAGACAAATTGACCCGTGGCACTCGAACGACCACGATCATAAATATAAGAACTACCAGCCATAAACCAGTCCGCTTTTTCTTTACGCGCCGCGATTACTAGCTTATTAAGCTCTACATCACTCATGAGTTGTTGAATCGTCATACTACGACCATTTAAATACTGACTTCTGAAACGGTCAGAATCGAGCAACCGCAAATCATAACGAGATGCAGAACTTGCAATTGAATTTAATGTTTGGTTATTACGCTCAGCTTTAGTACTTGGTGTTTGATATTCCACATATTTCACAAAACTTTGAATATCCTTTTGACTTTCAGATTGGCTATATTTTGCCGACTCACTGGCATTGTAGCTACTTGAGGATGCTGATTTACCTGAATTATTATGGCTTGATGAGCGAGCAGCAACACCTACACCGGCCCCATAATAGTTATCATAAGCATAACCTGAAGCAGCAGAGGAACGTCCTTTTGAAGAATAAGAATCTGACGCACTGGCTTTAGCACTTTCACTAGCTTTGTAACTTGCATCTTCATCATAGCTATAACTACGATCTGAAAAATAAGAAGTAAATTCTTTAACTGGCTTAGAGTTATCTTTTGGTACGCCGAAGTATTCATCCATCACAATCATAATCGGACTGGTTCGACTATTTTTCTTTGCCAATCCTAAATCATTAAGAATTGAACGAAATTCTTGGTCATCTATTTCCAGACTAACTTGAGTGACTAATTCATTGTTGCTGTTGGTACTACTGCCTCGGTTTAGCACATAATTACTGTCAACTTGTTTTACAATGTCATTTAAATATTGACTCGCTTCATTCATCGCCTGCGGACCATTAATACGCTTAATGAGAGCAATGACAGCATCAGTTTTTGCATTGTTGTATGCTTGATTACGTGTGCCATTAAGATCTTTTTTGATAATGGGTGTAGCGCCTTCCCCATTCACTTTAATAATTTCCGCATTACTAACTTGAACAGTCAACAAACACAAAAGTGTCAATATAGCCTTTTTCATAACTCACTCTCTTAATTAAAATTTCTAGCTACCTTTATCATTTCTTTACTAGATTTTAAATTCAGGGCTTACTCGATAATCATCTCTGTCAGCAATTAAGGTCGCCTTCTTTAAAGTTTGCGTAAATCCTAAAATTAACCCATTAGACGTTAGATTTGCATCAATATAACTATCCATTGCAAGCCTGTTGAGTTTACTGTAAGTTACTTTAAGAGCGTGACTATAACCGATTGGAAATATTCTAGCAATAAATATGTGCCTCTAAGAGGAACTAAAGTTTAATTTAGAATAAGTCTTAAAATTACAGTACTGTTATAATGCTCTTGAAAAGATGTACGCAGAAGGTAGTGGTGTATTAGGTAAGTCCAAGGCTGAAAAGAGCTATAGATATATAATTAAATAAAGCCAACTGAAATAGCAGTTTAAATCATAGATCCATCTGACAATATAACTGAACACAATAACGATAATGGCGGGTATATTGATTAACCCGTAGATGAAGATTATATTGCTAGCCTACTACTAGAGGACCTTTAGTACGATGCCCTCACAGGAGAACTACTCTTCCTAGGTAATGGTGGTTATGATTGGGAGCTATTTCTAGGAAATATAGACGAACCTAATGAAAGCGCTGTTAACTGAAGAAAAAATGTTGTTGTAGTCGATATGAAACACGGATTAAATTAAAATTAGCAATCACTGTATAAGAGCAAAAAATATGAAAAAATTAGCTGTAGTTTTGGGTATGGTATTTTTAGGACATACAGCGATCGCTAATGCCGCAACGGATTGGACGCCCTACTTAAAACCAATGATGTCAGGATGTAATTTTCCTAACCCAACGGATAAGCTACCGGCACGTTATAAAACCTCTATAGCCAGCAAAAAATTTAGAGTTGATAAAACCAATGAAATTGATGGATACGGTGAACAAATCACTACCTACACTCTAAAAAATGCGACTGCTTTTGGACAACCTTTGTTGAAGCTTGAGTATTTGGCAGGATACGAGTGGGGGCACTTAAAGCTCTATTTTAAAGATACTAAATTCACCGCACTACGTCCGCAATTTAAACTACCGAAAGTTGACAATTACCCAAGCGATCCTCTGCAAGTAATGAAAAATAATGCTAGTGGTTACGAAGTTGAGGAAATGGGTTATACAAATTTAATATTTGATAGGAAGGAAAAAAGTATTACTTGTTTCTCGGGTCTCTAAATACTACTTGACCCTAATGAATGTGAGTAATCCATCTTATTCATTCAAATAAAACTCAGCCATACCATCAAGCTCAGCCTTCACCTCTTTCCAGTTCGGCATCACTTGCGTTAGTAAGCGCCAAAAGCGCTCGCTATGATTATATTCGGCTATATGACATAGCTCATGCAGGATGACATAATCAATGCATTCTCTTGGTGCTTTAACCAAATGAGGATTGAGTATTAAATTGCCTTTTGTAGAGCAACTGCCCCATTGTTTCTGCATTACTAAAATTTTGTATAATGGAACGTTTTTTACCCACGAAGCCTTTAATAGCAAGGCTTCTAGTCTGGCACTGAAGACGGTTTTAGCTCTGTTTTGATACCATTTATCCACCATATTTTTTACTTTTTCAGCTTGTATTTTCTGGTCTATTTTGTTGTCACTTTGCTGCAAAAATACATTCAATTGACCCCGACTTAACTTCACACTAGGGTCAGTCTCAGAATTAATCAGCACTTTTAACACATAACGACGACCCAGATAAAACTGGGTCTCACCGCTGACATAACGCTTGGGCAATACGTGATCTTTTTGCTTGGCAAATTCTTGTAAGCTTTGCCATATCCAGCGAGCACGTTTTATCACAGCGCCATGAATCATCTCATCCGTAGCATCGATAGGCGCTGTGGCGACCACACGCTGATCAGGATGTACCTTGATGACCACTTTTCGGGGTTTGCGAGGTTTGGTCTTATCAGTAATTAGCTTATCACTTGTAGAATTATTCTTTGCTTCTTTACGCACTACTTCATAGTGGATCTTATCTTCACCATAATAAAAGTTGCCAGTCTCAATCATTGCCAACTACCCTCTTGCTGCTCGTGGGCTACTTGTCTCTCTCGACAGCCCAAGTCGTGTAATCTTTAGCACTTCTTCAATGAGCTGTTGCGCTTTATCAATACCCAAGTCAGCAAACAGCATTGGCAATAATCGTCTATTAATCGCATTTTCAATTTCACTGGCATTGATGGAATATTCCGCCACATTCGTTTTGACTACTTCATCAATCTCAAAGGCGTAAGCGACCAGCTTGTCATTATCTAGCTCTTTATCCGCTAAGAAATCAGCGTCAAATAAATGCTTAAACAAACCAAAATAAGCCTGAGCATGTTTATTTAATTTGCCATTGTCATCGATAAATTCATTCGGCACATTAGCAACATCGCGGTCTTTTACGGCCTGCTCAAAGTCAGCAAACATCATGTACTGCTTCACAGGTGCATCGAACATTGCTTTGGCTTCTTCAATGGCTTTTTTTAGAAGTTTGGAGAAGTACTCTTGCGCATACGGATCATCAGCCAAATTTTGCTCAATCATTTTGGTCACACGACCTGTAATTTTATCGGTTTGGTTACGTGCTTCATCGTCACTCATCGCTTCAGGCTTAATATTTTTCCCTAAGTTATCGACTAGGTAAACGCCTTTCGCCTCTTTAACCTCAAGTCCTGCAATATGCTTATCGAGTAAGCTACGAATATCCGCTTCATACTCATCATAATCGATGGTCTCATCAGCGTCTTCACGTACTTGCTTACGTAGGTTAATAAAGGCTTTTAGATCCTGCTTATAACGATCGCGCTTGCTATCAAATGATTTGTCTTCAAAGAAGGACGCCGATTGCAATGCAATTTTCATGGCGTTAGAAAATTCAGTTAAAGCAGCATAAAAGTCATCACGTTCTTTTAGCTTGGTATCAACCACTCTGCCATCTATTTCCTGCATTTTTGGTGCAAGCACTTGTCTTAATGCTTGCCCGTCTTGCTTGTTTTTTACCGATGAGAAGATAGCCCACAGCTCGCTATGTAGTCTTGGCAGCTGCTTGTACTCAGTATCCATGGCGTTATAAAGACCTTTGAGGTCTTCGATATCAAAACCTCCTTGCGTACGTTCCGCTAAGTCTTGGTATTTCTCGATGGTGACATCTAGCTCTTTTAAGATGCCACGATAATCAATCAGATAACCAAAGCGTTTCTTCTCATGCAAGCGGTTTACCCGTGCAATCGCCTGAATCAAGTTATGCTGCTTTAGCGGTTTGTCGATATACAGTACGGTGTTTTTTGGCTCATCAAAGCCCGTTAGTAGCTTATCGACAACGATCATAATGTCAGAACCATCATCCTGACTAAAGGCTTCTATGATAGCTTTGGTATAGGCTTTTTCGTCACCGCCATACTGATTGGCGACATTGGCTTGCCACCAGTTCTGGACAATGTCTTTTGACTCGCCATCGACGGTATCATGCCCCTCACGGGTATCAGGTGGCGACATGGCAACCACTGAGGTCACTTTGCCAATCTTGTCCAATGCCATTTTATAGCGGATAGCAGAGGCTTTAGAATCACAAGCCAACTGGCCTTTTAAATGCTGCTGTTTAAAGTTTTGGAAGTGATCAGAGATGTCATGAGCGATCAGCTCAATACGACCTTCAACCTGATAGATTTGACCTTTTTGGGAGAACTTACGTTTGAGATCAGTTTTTTGATCATCAGTGAGCTTTTGGGTGATACGATCAAACCAAGCATCAATGGCTTGGTCATTTGTATTAAGCTCAGGGATACGCTCTTCGTATAACAGTGGCGTGACGGTTTTGTCTTTGACCGCTTGCTGCATGGTATAGGAGTGAATGATGCTACCGAATTTGTTTTCAGTCTTATCATCCTTAAGCAATGGCGTACCCGTAAAGGCAATAAAAGCAGCGTTTGGCAGGGCTTGCGCCATACGTATATTATTCTCACCGTTTTGGCTACGGTGACCTTCATCGACCATGACGATGATGTTTGGGCTGTCGTTGTAGCATTCATCATACTTAACGGCTGAGCCAAACTTATTAATAATAGAGAAGATAACACGCTCGTTACCGTGCCCGATTTGCTGCGCAAGACGGCGACCAGAAGTAGCCATAGCGTCGCGACTATCGCGTTTACTGGTTATTACACCACCCGACTTAAAGGTATTACTCAACTGGGTTTCAAGATCAACACGGTCGGTGACAACAATAATTCGACACTTCGCGAGCTCCTCTAACCAAATCAAAGCTTTAGAGAAGAAAGCCATCGTGAAAGATTTACCACTACCTGTGGTATGCCAAATGACACCGCCTTCACGACTGCCCTTTTCATCGAAACTGCTGATACGCTCAATCAGGGCTTTGATACCAAAGACTTGCTGATATCGGGCAACAATTTTGCCAGCCTTTTTATCAAACAAGGTAAACATGCGCGTCATTTCAAGCAAACGCTCAGGCTGTAATAAGCTAATGATAAGGCGGTCTTGATCGGTAACGACCAGATCACCGCCATCAATCAATGACTGATATTCATCTTTAATAAAGGCAGGACGATGGGCAAACAGACTCTCAATCTGCTCAGGACTGAGCGCTTGATTTTTTAGACGGGCAAACTCAGGCTCAGAGATCTCTTCTTCGACCCACTTCGCCCAAAATTTCTCAGGCGTACCGCAAGTGGCATACAGACCGTCATTACCATTTACCGCTAGCAGTAACTGGCTATAGGCAAATAGATGCGGGATTTCTTTTGGCTTTTGATTGCGAATATGCTGAGATACCGCTTGGGCATTAGTGGATTGCCACTCTCTACTCGAATCAGGGCGTTTGGCTTCGATCACTGCTAGCGGTAGACCATTCACAAAGCAGACGATATCGGGTCTACGGCTGTTTGTACCCTCGCTATTGAGTACCACCAGTTCTTCGGTCACGTGAAAGCTATTATTGCCGATGTTATTCCAATCTATCAGAGCGATGGTCTGCGAGGTTTTTTTGCCATCGATAAACTCCGTCACGGTCACGCCATACAGCATGGCGTTATAGAGCGCCTCGTTTGCAGACTGCAAGCCTAAGTTCATCGCTGGGTTTAGCTCATGCATGATTTTATCTATGGCGCTGTCTGACAAAGGATGCGTCTGACCTTCAAACGTAAAAGTCTGCTTGGCTAAAAACGCACGCATGATGGGCAATAATACGACTTGGTTGGTGGCCTTGTTTACAGCCACTTTTGAGCGCATGGCGCTGCATTGGTTGGGCGAAATAAACTCGTAGCCCAATATGGTTAGCAAGGCTAAGGCAGGGATTTTTGAGCTGAATTCTTCTTGGAAGTTGACTGCATTAATACTCACTAAAAGCCCCTCACACTTTACTTAGATTTTTATTTCTTTTGATCTCGAAACAACAAATACGCTGTCTAAATATAGAATTCAGTTGCTCATTTATTAAAATAGGGCGAAAGTGATTTAAAGATAGGGTATTAATTACCTCTGCTGCTGGGTGTTCGTGAGTATTTTTAGTGCCGTAAGATACAGGACATATTAAAGAATCAAAAGCCTTGAATACGTCTATATTGAAATCGTACTTAGAGCCATGATGAGGTATCTGTATTACACCAATATAATCAATAAACCGTGAATAAACACTACCTAACTGCACTTTGTTTGAATCGCAGTCACCAGTGTAAATACAGCCTGCTTTGTAGGAAGATGAGTAAGTACAATCTAGTTCATCTCCAACAAATTCACTAATTAGTATACAATCTCTACTTCTAATATTAGAGGGGCCTGAGTAAAGCAACATGGAGTTTTCGTTAATTTTGCCACTCAAACTATCATATATGCTTCTGAGCTCTTTACGCGTATTACGATCAGTTGATTTGCCTAGTGTATAATTCGAATCATTTTCTAATCTATTAATATTAAAACCTCTAATTTGAAGAGCTTCTAATAACTCCTTCTTACGTTCTGTATCTTTGTGATTATAAGGAACGAAAAACCATTTAGAAGCATTTCCAATTTCCAATGGAGTTCCACTGTTAATCGTAATACTGTTTGAGTTGCTTTGCGAAAAATCTTGTAAATCTATACCTTCATTATCCTCTTCAGTATAGTCCCTGTCACTATCTGACCTTACATAGATGAAATTTGTTGTTGGTCCAAAGAATGACTTAGGGTCATCAATCAACTCTAATATACCCAATGATAAAACTCGATTAAAATTAATAAGTAAGTTCTTTTCTTTTTTTGTAAGCAAAGGAAGTACTACTGTACGAATCGACTTGGTTGAACTTATTAAAGTTGAAATTGTAGATACATGATCCCAATCAAAATGGGAAATAAATAGCACATCTATATCTTCTTCTTTTGAGAATGCTGTGCTAACGACTGACTGAGCATGTTTAGATTGCTTCCATTCTCCACAATCATAGACTATATTGAAATTCATAGTATTCCCAGAATAAAATACTCCTTGCTTAGTATGACGCTCGGAATAAAATGCTCCTTGTCCTACAGGGTGAAAGGTTCGAGTTATATGAGACCAATGAAAATCAATCATCATCAACCACCCGCTTCTTACCCGTCAACAACACTTGCATCAACGCCTTTTTCTCTTGCTGCAAATCAGCCAATTGCTGCTTAAGCAACTCAATTTCTTTATCAGCATTGGTTAACACGGTGGCGATTTTTTGTTGTTCTGGAATAGAAGGCAAGTTGATCTTAACTGCATAAACTAGTTCGCTACTAATATTACTAACTACTCCACCTGCTGCTAACCGTTTGTATTGTCTTTGAATCAACTCTGAGCTTAAAATTTGAATTAGAAAATTGACATCTATATTTTTCTCAAATTTTCTAATGACGAACCAACCATCATGGATATATCCATCAATATTCAAAATATATGGTTTGCCGTAGCTCATTGAATTTGAAAGAACTACTTCACCTTTAAATACTTTGCGTGATTTTTCAGCACCTTCTTTCGTAATTCTCTCTTTTGTGGAGTTAATATATAAACCCTCACCTTTTGTATCTCCGATTTTTATCCAATTTACACCGTCTTCGCTATCTGTCATATATTTGACAATAGGTCTAGGAGAGCTACCTCTATCAAGTTTTAATATATTTTTAAAGAGCCTACTTTCCCACTCACCCGCAAACGGTTTCCCCGACTCATCAAGCAAACGCTTTTTACCCGTCAGTAATTGCTGCATCAACGCTTTTTTCTGTTGGGTACTATTGTCAATCAAACGCTCAGTCGTGCTAATTGCGTTATCCCAAGTAGATAGAATTTTAGCGATTTTTTGTTGTTCTGAAAGTGGTGGTATGGGTAACTTCACTTTCCGCAACTCTTCCAATGAAATTTCTTTAAATGTAGAACCTTTGCTAAGAGAGTTAATTCTGTTCAAGATAGGTGTGCTAGCAAGACTGTAATATATAAAATTCGTCTCGTTTTTTGTATTCACAGAAATTCTTGCCGTACCTTGTGTTAGATTAGCCTCTAACAATTCTGGTGGAACTATACTAGTTCTACCGATGTTTCCTCTTAAAGAAAATACAATGTCATTAGGATGTACCGCTGAACGTCTATATTTGTGATGAATTTCAGATGAAGTTCTTTGCAAATCTTCAATTTTTATCTCACCACCAACATTTGAACTTTTTATGTATGGGACACCGTCTTCAACATGAGGTCCTGCTTGAACAATACCGTATGAGATTTTCTCTTTAGTGATTTCGCCAAGAGATAAAGTTTTCCAACCATTAGGCACCATAACCCAACTCCTTTAAAAACCCTGCCATCTCAGTCTCTAAACGCTCCAACTCAGCCTTTGTAGTGGCATAATAAAATTGG